>JBPCLX010000160.1:0-10231 GCA_051002815.1 Gemmatimonadaceae bacterium | reverse complement strand
CCGGGATCGGTGAGAAAGTGCTGCCCGAACCGTTTGCGGCGCGGCGTAGCGGGACGCGTGTCGTCCGCTTCGCGCGCCACAATCAGGTCCGGACGATGACGCAGGTCTGATCGTCAGGCAGATCCAGTCCGCCGGTGTGCAGGGCCACCGCCGCGAAGATGCCGGCCAGAATCTCCGACGGCGTGCGGTCGAGGCGTCGCCGCACGGCTTCGAGCACGCGTTCCTCGCCGAACCGGCCGTCATCGCTGCCATGCGCATCGCACAGGCCATCGGTGAACAGCACGAGCGTATCGTTCGTTGACCACGCGCGTTTCCGCTCATGAACCTTCGATGCGCCGAGACCCAGCGGCGGATCGATCGCGCCGAGTCGCGTGCTCTTGCCGTCGGAGCCGATCAGGAAGGCGTGCGGCAGCCCCGCGTTGGCGTACGACATGCGCCCGCCGGCGCCATCGATCACCGCATAGATCGTGGAGATCGACATCTCGGTTTCTGCCAGCTCGTCGCCTAGCGATTCCAGCAGGCGCTCGAGCATGGCGGCGGGGCCGGTTGAGCTCTGCGCGTGAATTGCCGACGCACTCATCGCCAGCGCCATGATCAGTGCGGCGCCATATCCGTGGCTCGATACATCGGCCACCATTACGCCGGTTCGATCGCCGGAGAGGGGAAACAGCTGGAAAAAGTCGCCACCTACGCTCTCCGCGGGCACCACTCGCGCGGCGACGGTGGCTTGCGGAGCGACGATGTCAGTTCGTGGCAACAGCTTCATTTGCAGGTCGTGCGCGAGCTCCATCTCGCGGACCAGCTGCTGTCGCTCGAGAGACTCGGCAACCAGCCGCGCATTTTGAAGCGCGGTTCCGATCTGCGTCGCGATTGCCGAGACGAGTTTCTGGTCGCCCGCGCTGAACGGCTGCCCGGTCGACCGTCCCGAAAGGTTGACCACACCTAACGGCTCACCCGTGCCTCCGGGTGCCGTCCACATGATCGGAACCGACAGCATGGCGCCCCGGCGGTATGGCGCCTCGGCCTCGCATTGCATGGCGGTTTCATCGACGATCATCGCACGCTGCTCCCGGAACACCCGGGCCGAGACGCTGCAGGAGTCGCCCTCATCGATCAGTGGAAGCGAGCGCGCATCGGCGCCTTGCGCCGCCAGGGCATGCAGCACGCGTGCGTTCGCGTCGAACACCAGCAACGATCCGTAGTCGGCACCCACTGTCTCACTCAGTTCGTGAAGAATGGTCGCGGCCACTTCCTCGAGTGCCACCGACCGTCCGAGAATCTCGGTGATGGTGTAGAGCAGGTTGATCTCCTCGTACCTCTCGGCGAGCTCCGTGGCCGCGTGCTCCACCTCGAGCGTAGCCTGAATCAGCAGAGTGACGATCGGGAGCAGCAGATCGAGATAATCGGCGAGTGGCACGCCATGATCCTTACATGGTCCGATGGTGAGCCACCCGCGCTGCGGGCCGGGGATCACCGCGATCATCGCCGCGCCCCCCGGTGCGTCGACGGTGAGCGGCGGTCCGCTCATGCGTGAAGGGAGCCAATGGGCCGACGAGGTGGGGACCGATCCTGCTTGCTTTCTGAGCGATTCTCCATCGGACGACCACACCGCGGCATCACATTTGGTCGCCCGCCGAAATGCGCCGAGGACTCGTGCCAGCTCACTCATCTCGTCGGAGCGTCAGGCGCACGACGTTGCCACCGCGCGTGAATCGCTCGACCCGATGCATGAGTTTGAGCATGAGATAGAGTCCGCGCCCGTCCTCACGCCGGATGTTCTCCGGCGCGGTGGGATCTCCAACGCTCTCTTCCAGGTTGAAGCCGCTGCCCTGGTCGATGATGTCGATCACGACCCGCTCGGCATCCGCATCGGCGCGCACGCGAACGGACTTGTGAGGGTCCGCGAGGTTGCCGTAGAGGATGGCATTGGCGAGCGCTTCGGCCAGGGCGACCGGGATGTTGAGCGCGCACTGCCGATTGGGATATGACAGTTCGCGGCATTGCCGCTGCACCAATGCCACGATGCGCTCGATGAAGCGCACGTCGCTGGGTATGCTCGTCTCCAGCGTCAGGCGGAGACGCATACCGGCGGACGAGGCGCGGTTGCCGCCAGCGAGCGACGCCATCAGCGAGGGGTGTGGGACACGCGGGGGCGAACGAGCCGGCGGCGCCGCGGCGCCACCGGCCGTACGTCAGAAGCTCTCGAGCGCTCTCTCACGTGAGTCCGCGATCTGGAACAGCGTGTCCAGCTTCGTGAGCTCGAACAGCGTCTTGAGGTCTTCATTGAGATTGGCAAGCCGAAGCTCCCCGCCCTGTTCACGGATCTTCTTGGACAACGATACCAGCACCCCCAACCCGGAGCTGTCGATATACCCCGTCTGGCTGAAGTCGATGAGAAACTTGCGCTCACCGCGCTCCAGTTCATCCAGAACCTTCTGCTTCAATTCCTGACGATTGCCGACGATCAGTTGTCCTTCAACATCGACCACGACAATTTCTCCTTGCTTCTGAAGCGCGAAGCTCATTTCTCGTTCTCTCCCGGCGTTTCAATGTAGCCCCCAGAGCCGCCTACCCCACCGACTGAAGCGCGGTGATCGACGCCACGTTAATAATGTCTTCGGTTATCGCCCCGCGCGAAAGGTCATTGCAGGGACGAGCCAAACCCTGCACGATCGGACCGAAGGCGGCAACCCTGGCCAGTCGCTCTACCAGCTTGTAGCCGATATTTCCGGCGTCGAGCGATGGAAAGACCAGCACATTGGCGCGCCCTGCCGCAAATGATCCCGGCGCCTTTCTGCCCGCGACGTTCTCGATGAGCGCCGCATCCACCTGCAATTCCCCGTCCACACGAAGGTCGGGCTCGCGCTCCCTCACCAACCTTGTGGCCTCTCGAACGCGGTCAACCGAGGGGCCGGAGCCGCTTCCGTGGGTGCTGTACGACAGCATGCCCACGATCGGGTCATCGCCCACGATTTTCCGGCGATCGCGGGCGGCAGCTATGGCAATATCGGCCAACTGGGACGCTGATGGTTCGGGGACCATGGCGCAGTCGGTGAAGGTCAGAATCTCCGGTCCGCGCATCCGAAAGGCACCCATTTCCATGTAAAACGCACTCGAGACGGTGGCGACGCCGCTGGCGGCCCCAACGTGCCAGAGGGCTGCGCGAAGCACATCCGCCGTGGTCGTCACCGCACCCGCCACCGAGCCGGCCACCTCGCCCAGGGCCACCAGCCCCTGTGCAAAGTGGAGCGGTGTGCGCGCGTGCGCCTCGGCCACATGCAGTGTCATGCCGCGATGTGCCCGCCGTTCCAGCAGTCGCTCGGAGATGAGCGCGGTGCGCGAATCCGTAGCGGGATTGACTACCTCGACGCCCGCGTCGATCGCCCGCGCGTGCGTGTCCGGACGCTCGGGATCGAGCACGAGCACAGGCACCACGTAGCCAGGCGCCGAGAGGAAGAGCGCGGCGCGCAACACCCGCTCGTCCGCGCTTTCGGGAAAGACGATGCGAGGGCATATCCGGGCCGCGCGCCGCCGGAGAGAATCGACGAACTCACTCACGATGAGGCGAAGCGGGCTCGGAGTGAGCGTGCGACTTCGGGGTGCACGAGCGTGCTCAGATCACCGTCGAACCGCGCAATTTCCCGAACGAGACTCGAGCTGATGAACGTGAGATCCAGCGAGGGGACCATGAACAACGTTTCCAGCGTCGGGAAGAGATGCCGGTTCATCAGTGCCATCTGGTACTCGTACTCGAAATCGCTTAGTGCGCGCAATCCACGAATACTCATCGTGGCGCCGATCTCGCGAGCGAAGTCCACGAGCAATCCGCTGAATTCACGCACCTCCACTCGCGGCTCGCCGTCCAGGCTGTGCACGATCAGCCGCTTGCGCTCCTCAATGGTGAGCAGAGGCTGCTTGGAGACGTTGGTCGCTACAGCCACCACGAGCCGATCGACGAAGGCGAGGCTCCGCCGAATGACATCCTCGTGGCCGCGCGTCACTGGATCGAAGCTGCCGGCGTACAAGCCTATGCGCATAACGGAGTGGGTGCGGCGAAGTCAGTCGCCAGTGCGATAGAAGGTGAGGGCGGAGTCGCCGTAGCGGCGCGAGTCGCCCCCAGCGGGAACGGGATCATCGTGACGATGCTCGATGCCAAGAATGCGCGAAAAGTTCACCGTGAGCCAGCGTGAAGCCACCTTGTCAGCCAGGCCGAGCCCATAGGGCGGATCGGCAAAGCATATGTCGAACGCTTTCGCCTCCAGCCTGTCGATGAAGCGAATGGCATCGCCCTTGTGCACCACGATTTCGCTTTCGACGCGCAGCTTGGCGGCATTCTCGCGCAAGGCGGTGAGACTCTTCGAGCCGATCTCGACGAATTCCGCGCGGCTGGCGCCTCGCGAGAGTGCCTCCAGGCCGAGCGCGCCCGAGCCGGCGAAGACATCGAGAACGCTGGCGTCGGGAAGGTCGAGCTGCAGGATGCTCATCCATGCTTCGCGCACGCGGTCGGCGGTGGGGCGCACCCTGGCATCGGCGGGGGGCCGGAGCCGGTGACCACGCCACCGTCCGCCGACGATGCGCATCGTTATGCGCGGATGTCGGCGAGCCGTGCCTGCATGCGGGGCGCTCCATTCCAGTCATCCCGCTCCAGGCGAAACGCGGCGTCTATTGCATCGCCCTGGCTGAGCGTGGCCGCCAGCGGACCGAGTCCCCAGCCGATCGCATCGAGGTAGGCGCCGTTCTGTTCCAGCCGCAGCTTGAGATGTCCGTCGCCGACGGCGCGGGGGGGAGCCGACAGACGCACGCCGCGAGCGATGAACACCGGCGCGGCGTTGCCGATGCCGAACGGCTCGAAGTGGCGCAGCAGGGCGTCGAGCTCGAAGCCGGCGTCGGAAAGAGCCAGCTCGAGATCGATGCGAAGATCGTGGACCAGGTCCTGAGGTGAGAGCGTCTCCTTGGCCACATCGTTGAACCGCTCGGCGAAGTCGTCGACGCGACCTCGCTCGATGCTGATTCCAGCGGCGGCGCGGTGACCGCCGAACCTGACGAGCAGGTCGCGGCACCGTGCCAGAGCTCCGTGCAGATCGAACGCCGGAATGGACCGGCCGGAGCCCTTCCCCATGTCCCCTTCGAGCGCGACGAGCACGGTAGGGCGGCACACCTCCTCGACGAGCCGCGAAGCGACGATGCCAATGACGCCGGGGTGCCACCCGGGCTCGGCTATAACGAGTCCCGCCGTGTCATCGAGGTCGATCGAATCGAGCCGCTTCATGGCGGTGGCGAGCGTTTCGCGGTCGATCTGCTGCCGCTCGCGGTTCATCTCTTCCAGCTCGCGAGCGATGGCGTTGGCGGTGTGCTCGTCATCGGCAAGCAGCAGCTCGACGCCGCGCAGTCCGTGTCCGATACGGCCGACGGCGTTGAGTCGTGGTGCGAGCACGTAGCCCACGCGTCCGGCGGTGAGCGCCTTGCCATCCAGCCCAGCGGCACGAATCAGGGCACGCAAACCGATGGATGGCTGGTTGGCGAGCACTCGCAGGCCGAGCCGCGCCAGAACACGGTTCTCGCCACGCAGTGGAGCTACATCGGCGATCGTGGCCAGCGCCACGAGATCGAGATGACGGTGGACGAGCGATTCGCTCGCGCCGGCAGCGCGCACGAGCGCCAGCGCGAGCTTGAAGGCTATTCCCGCGGCAACGAGCGACTTGTCCGGATAGGTGCACAGCGGCTGGCGCGGGTTGAGAATCGCCAGGCACTCGGGGAGCGGACCTCCAGGCAGGTGGTGGTCGGTAACGATCACGTCGATCCCCGCCGCGCAGGCGCGGGCGACGGCCGCGTGGGCGCTCGTGCCGCAATCGGCGGTGAGGAGGATGCGCGCCCCATCGGCTATTGCGGCATCTACCCCTGCGTCGGAAAGATCGTAGCCATCCCGAACGCGGTGGGGAATGAAGGGCGTGGCAGTTCCGCCCAGCTCGCGAATGACGCGTACGAGGAGCGCCGTCGAGGTCATGCCGTCCACGTCGTAGTCGCCGTGGACCATGATGCGCTCGCCGGCGGCGATCGCCCGCGTTATGCGCTCGACGGCATCGCTCATGCCGTGCATGGACGCGCTGTCATGCAGCTGGTCGAGCCGGGGGCGCAGGAATCGCTTGGCGCCGTCGATCTCGACAAAGCCGCGGCGCGCGAGTAGCGCGCAGATGGGAGGCGGCAGCCGAAGCGCGGCACTCAGCGCCGCAACCACCGCGGCGTCCGGGGCGTCCGGAAAGACCCAGCGCGGTCGCCGTCGTTCGCGCGTGGGGCCGGCCGATGATGGCGGAGCGGTGGGTGCGGTCACGGCAGGAAAGTTATGACCTGTGACACACCCGAACAAGCATCATCCGGTTGCGTACAGTAGCACTCCACATCCCTCGCACGCCTCGATCTTGCGGCCGGCGAGAATCTCGTTGCGACGCTGCATCGGCACCGCTGTTCGGCAGTTGCCACAGGAGAACCCATCCAGGGGCACGAGAACCGACGCATGGCCGCGCGTGCGCAGACGATCATAGCGAGTGAGAAGTGCGCGCGGTACTCCGCCGGCACTCACGCCGCGTTGTTCGCGTGCCGTGGTCAGCTCTCCGGCAAGCGCCTCCCGATCGGCCTCGAGCGCCTCGCGCTCCCCGCGCTGCTGCTCGTCGACTTCGGCCAGTTCCATCTCGTGCAGCTCGGCCGCCTGAGTCAGATCTCGTATCCGCGTCTTGAGCGACTGCAGCAGCGTCTCGTCCGACGCGACGACTCGCTGCACCTGCTCGAGCTGCGAGGTAGCGGCCGCCGCTTCCTTCGGCTTGCGCACAACATCCATCTGCGCGGTGAATTTCTCCTGCAGCTCCCGGTGCTCATCGACGGAACGCTGAGCGTCGCGCTCACGCTGCTGCTCGATGGCTATGTGCTCCCGTGACCTGGCCACCGTTTCGGCGAGCGCCGCACGCGAGCGGTTCAGCTCTGCCTCGCGTGCATCCAGCGCACGCGACATCCCGGCCAGCCGGTCGAGCTCCACATCGTACTGCTGTAACGCCAACAATCGTTCGAGTTCGGAATTCACCGCTCCTCCTGTGCGTGGTTAGGCTTCCGCGCCGCCGCCGGCGCTCGGGTCACTTCCAGAACTGTTGCGGGCATTTCAGCTCCTGCGCCCGCCTGGCCAACTGCCCTTTCTCGGCGAACAGGGCATCGCCATCGCCCCGCTTCATCCGACGCAGCTCGTCGATCTCGGTGCTGCGCTGCCGGATTTTCCGGCATTCGATCGCCCGGAGAGCATCGTCGACCAGCGCGAGCGGGGAGTCGTCGGCGAGGAGCTTCTCGAGCCGCTCCACCGCCGCGGCCGAGACGATCAGCGCGAGCGACTCGACCGGTGTGTCGGCGCCGTGCTCCACCAGCGCCGTGAAGATCTCGCGGTACGACGGGTCCTGAAAGTCCTCGGTTCCGAGTCGCTCCAGGAGGAAGGTCACCTGCGATCTGTCCCGGAGCATTACGCGCACCAGCGCGGCTTCGGCGGCAACGCCTCGCGTCAGGCGGGTGGCGGCGGACGGGGGACGACCGCCGCTGGGTCGGGGGTTCTCCCTGCGCGGCGGCGGCGGACCGGTTCGCATCGACCGCTCGGGCCGGTCGGCCTCGGCGGCGAGCAACTCCTTGCCCACGCCGCCAACCTCGGCGGCCCGCGTCAGGTAAAGGTCCCTGGTGAGTGGATCCGCAGTGGCCCGGATGCTGGGAATCAGCCGGTCGAGCGCGCGGCGCTTACGCTGCAAGTCGGAGAACCATCCTCCGCGCTCGAGCATCTGGATCTTTCGCTCGAATACGTCGATGGCGTGCGCCACGTGCCCGAGCAGCTGGTCGCCGCCGTTGGCCCGGACAAAGGTATCGGGATCTTCACCAGCGGGGAGGGTCACGACCTGAACGGACATTCCATGCCGAAGCAGCTCGTCGGCCGCGCGAAAGGTGGCGCGCAGTCCGGCCGCATCCGCATCGTACAGTAGATAGGCATTTCTGGTGGTGCGGCGGAGCAGTGCGCCCTGCCCTTCGGCGAGCGCCGTGCCCAGCGGTGCCACTACCCAGTCCACGCCCGCTTCGGCTATTCGAATTGCATCGAAGTACCCTTCCACCACCAGTACCCGGTCTTCCTTTCGAATGACATGACGTGCCGCGTGATAGTTGAAGAGTAGCGACCCTTTGCTGAACACGCGCGTCTCGGGAGAATTGAGATACTTGGGCTCGCCATCGCCTATCACCCGCCCGCCAAAGCCGACATGGCGTCCCGCGCCGTCGAGAATCGGGATCATCAGGCGGCCGCGAAAGCGCGCACGAAGCTCGCCGTCGTCACGCTGTGCGAGCAGCCCGCCGTCGAGCTGCCTCTTGTCGTCGTAGCCGAGCTGTGACAGATGGTCGCGCATGGCCTTCGGCTCTCTCGGCGCCCAGCCAATACCGTACCGTTCCACGACCGCCTCATCGAGGGCTCGGCTCTCCAGGTACTCACGCGCCGCGCGCCCCTCCTGCAGGTCGCGCAGGCGAGCCCTGAAAAACTCGGCTGCCGCGGCGTTCACCTCCCACAGCGGCTCGCGCTCGTCAGGACCTTGACGCTGCCCGCACGTCTCGAGGATCGGTACACCGACTCGCTCTGCTACCAGGCGGATGGCCGATGGCCAGTCGAGCCCGAGGTGCTTCTGAAAGAAGCGAAATACGTCCCCGCTCTCGTGACAGACGAAGCAGTGATACATGCCGCGCCGGGGCGAAACGGAGAAGTTGCGGCTCTTTCCCTGGTGAAACGGGCAGGGCCCGCGGTAGTCGGCCCCCGAGCGCTTGAGATTCACGTGCTCGCCGATGATCTGCACGATGTCCGCGCTCTCGCGTACCTGCTCGATCGTCTCGTCGGGTATCATCGGTTACCCGAACTCGGCAATCGTCACGCCGGTTCCGCCCTCGGTGTGGACGCCGAGTCTGAAGTGCCTTACGCGTGAATCGCCTCGCAGCATTTCCGCCACTCGCTCGCGAAGCGCACCCGTTCCCTTCCCGTGGATTATGCGAATGGAGCGCATGTCGGCACGCACCGCCTCATCTACCGCGTGGACGACGATCGGCTCTATCTCGTCGGCCCGCATGCCGCGAAGATCGAGGTCGGTGGGCAGCGTCTCCTCAGGCAGAGCGATCAGCGGCACTGCGCGAGCGAGTTGCTTCTCGCGACTCCGCCGGCGCGTCAGCGCGCCGCGCGCCACGGTCAGCTTGAGCGCGCCCACCGCAACCGTGGCCTCGTCATCACGAATGGCCACGACGCGGCCTTCCCGTCCATCGAGTGTGGCCACTGATACCATGTCGCCGATCTCGAGCGGGTCGCTGGCGGCCGCCGCACGGCGCGCATCCTCCGTACTGTCGGCGAGTGCTTCGACAGCCGCTCCCTCGTCGGCGGCTCGCTGCTCGACCCGCCGGCGCGCATCACGAGCCGCGCTCTCGAGCCGGTCCGCTCCCGCGTCGCGGAGCTCGCGGATTACGGCATCGACTTCCCCCCGTGCGCGCATGAGCAGGTCGCGTGCGTCCTGCCGGGCGCGTCGCTCGGCCGATCGTTCAGCCGAGCGCAGCTCGCGCTCGCGAGTGGCCATGTCGTCCCGAGCGGCGTCAATCTGCTCGGTTAGTGCCGAGTATTCGCGCTCGCGCTGGGCCAGGGCCGCCTCCCGGGTCTCCAGGTCGGCGAGCAGCGCGGCCAGATCTCGCTCGCCCTCGGGGAGCCGCGCCTCGGCGCGGTCGAGAACGTCGTCAGGCAGGCGCAGGCGCCGGGCGATGCCCAGGCCGTAGGACCGTCCCGGGATCCCCTTGATCAGGCGATAGGTGGGCGCGAGTGCAACTTCATCGAACTGAAGCGAAGCGTTGATTATCGATCGGTCGTGCGTGGCCAGGAGCTTGAGTGCTCCAAGGTGGGTGGTGGCGACGGTCAGAGTTCCGCGGCGAGTCAGTTCCTCGAGAATCGCGCCCCCCAGCGCCGCCCCCTCCACCGGGTCGGTGCCCGATCCCAGCTCGTCGACCAGCACCAGGGAATGGGTGGTCGCACCGGCCAGTATCTCACCCAGGTTCTTCAGGTGAGCACTGAAGGTAGAGAGGCTCGCCTGAATGCTCTGCTCATCGCCGATGTCGGCAAAGACGTCGTCGTACACGGCAACGCGGCTGCCGGTGGCGACTGGTACGGGCACACCGGCCTGGGTGAGAAGGGCGATCAGGCCAA
>JBPCLX010000159.1:0-6677 GCA_051002815.1 Gemmatimonadaceae bacterium | reverse complement strand
ATGGTCGTCATCGACCCATGCTTGAAGCCAAACGCGTCGCGGATGACCTTCACCATCGGAACGAGGCAGTTGGTGGTACACGACGCATTCGACACGATGTGATGCTTGCTGCCGTCGTACTTGTCGTGATTCACGCCCATCACGATGGTGATGTCTTCTCCCTTCGCCGGCGCGGAGATGATGACCTTCTTGGCACCCGCGTCGATGTGCTTCGCCGCGTCATCCCTGCTGGTGAACCGGCCTGTCGATTCGAGCACCACATCGACACCCAGATCGCTCCATGGGAGCTTGGCCGGATCTTTTTCCGACAGCACCTTGATCTGATCGCCATCGATCGAGAGCTCCCCTTCTCCGCCCTTCACAGTCCCATCATACGTGCGGTGCACGGAGTCGTACTTGAACAGGTGCGCCAGTGTCGCGGTATCGGTAAGGTCGTTCACCGCCACGAAGTCGAGCGCGGCTCCCTGCTCCTTTGCAGCACGAATTACCTGCCGCCCAATCCGGCCAAAGCCGTTGATCCCAACCCGAAGTGCCATTTTCCGTTCGCTCCAATTCACGAGGGGTCGCCGAGCGCCGGCGCCCGCCCAAAAGTAACAATGCTGACGATACGTACTCCCGCAGCGCGAAGGGCGGCGGCGCAGGCCACCACGGTCGCGCCGGTAGTGAGTACATCGTCTACGAGTACAATGTGCGTGCCGCGGAGGTTACTGCTCGCCGTCGGCGACGCGCGGAAGGCGCCCGAAACGTTGCGCGTCCTAGCCTCCGGTGTCAACTGCGTTTGCGTTCGCGTCGCCCGCGTTCGCTGGAGTGACGCTGACCAGTCCGGCACGTTCCAGCAAACGGCCAGATGCCGTGCCAGCAACGCACTCTGATTGTAGCCGCGCTCGCGCTCACGTGAGGCGGCGAGCGGCACCGCGATCACCGCTGCCCGCTCCTCGATCACGTCGCTAGGCCACTCCAGGCGCGCCATGCGCTCCGCGATGGCTGGGGCCACGCTGCCCCACCCTCCATACTTGAGCGCATGCACGATATCGCGCGCGCGACCTCCCGGGACCCAGCACACGGCGCGCAGCGCGCGCACCCAGGGAGGAAAGAGCGGGCACAGACGGCATGAATATCCATCGCGGGGATGGCCGCATCGATCGCAGCGCGGAGCCGGAAGTGCTCGCACGCGAATCCAGCATCGCCCACAGACGGGGCCGTGGTCGCCGTCATCCAGCAGCTGGAGACAGGCGACGCAGGCTGGCGGCAGCAGCAGGTTGAACACCGAGCGAGCTCCACCGGCCAGCACGGCGCGGACATCACGAAGCGCCCGGGTCGTGCCTGACGAGGGCCTCATGCATGACCTGCCGCGGCGCGGACACGCCCAGCCACCGCTCGAAGGCGAGCGCTCCCTGCTCGAGGAGGATTCCGGTGCCGTCGCGCGCGCGGTGTCCCGCGGCGAGCGCCGCCTGAACCCATGGGGTGCCGCCCTCCCGGTAGACGAGGTCGATCGCCGTGGAGTGCGGCGCAAGTTCCCGCGGATCGACCGGCATTCGGTCGCCAACGCGCAGGCCGACCGAAGTCGCGTTCACGACGAGCGATGCCGCCGTCACCGCCTCGCCGGGCGATGCCGCAAGGCGGTCGACGACCGGAAATCGTGAGGCGAGCGACTCGGCGTGCTCTCGCGTGCGGTTGTAGAGGGTGACCGCACAGCCCTCCCACTGCTCGACGGCGGCCAGCACCGCGGCGGCTGCACCGCCGGCTCCGAGCACCGCGATGCGGGCATCGTGCGGCAACGAGCCTAACGTTTGCTCCACCAGCCATGCGAACGCCGGTATGTCGGTGTTGTCGCCGGCCAGCGCGCCGTTCTCCGTCCAGAAGACGTTCACTGCTCCCGCACGCCGTGCCGGCGTCGTGAGGGTGGCGCAGCGGTCCGCCACACGCGACTTGTGCGGGATGGTGACGTTTCCCGCCGCCCCTTCGGCTATCAGGCCGTCGAGCAGCGCATCGAGTGACTGCGGCGTGACGTCGATTGCCGAGTAACGTAGATCGCTGCCGATGAACTGCAGCGCCGCGTTGTGCATCCGGGGGGAGAGCGAGTGCGCGACAGGGTGCCCAAGCAGCACGAGCCTCCGGGGTGCCCGCCTCACGACTGGCGGCGGGCGCGCTCCTCGGCCAGCCGCTCAACCGCCAGGTGCACCTCGTACCGCAGGTCTTCGTACGCCTCCCGGAAGGCTTCGAGGTCGCCGCCGAAGGGATCGACGATGGCGCGTGAGCTGGCTCCGTGGCTGGCATAGCTGGACAGCAGATGTGTGCGCCCTTTTCCACCTAGCGCCTCGGCGCGCTCCAGATGATGGGGGCTCATTACGAGCACCAGGTCCTGGGTGAACAGCGATTCCTTCTCGAGCATGGTCGCCCGGTGCCCCGACAGATCCAGGCCGTTCTCGAGTGCTACCAGCAAGGCGCCGTCGGATGCGGCTGCGCCATCCCATGCATGCACACCGGCACTGGATACTTCGACATCGGAGATGCCGAGCAGCGCCAGCTCGTCGCGCGCGATCGCTTCGGCGAGCGCGCTGCGACAAGTATTGCCGGTGCATACGAAGAGTACCCGCATCGAAGTCACGCGTCCCCAATCAAATCCGGCACGCTCTCTCGCAGCGTAACCGCGGCAATGGCTCCGGGACGAATTACCCGGGGCCGTGATCCCGTGCAATCTACTACTGTCGAGGGCGGCGAGTCGCTGAGTCTTCCGCCGTCCAGCACCATCAGTTGCCGTCGAGCGGTGGCATCGCCCCACTGCTCGATCACCTCGAGGGCGGATGTTGCCGGAGGCGAGCCCGGACGATTCGCACTCGTCGATGTGATCGGATCACCATAAGCCTGCAGCAGGCGCGCGATTCCCGGATGCGAGGTCCAGCGTACGGCGACGCCGCCCTCGGGGCCCCGCAGACGAGGGGGGATGCGCCCTTCACCACCAGGCAGTACCAACGTAAGTGGGCCTGGCCAATGCCGAGCAGCCAGTTGAGCGGCGTAGCCCTGCAGGTGCAAGTCGAAGCGGCCCAGCATTTCGCTCGAGGCGACGAGCAGCAGAAACGGCTTGCCCGGCGGCCGCCCCTTGAGCGAGACCAGCCGTTCGACGGATTCCTGATCCACGGCACCACCGAAGCCGTAGACGGTCTCGGTCGGATAGGCGAGCACCCGACCCGACTGCAAGTGGGCGATTATCGGTCCAAACGCCGCCTCCATTTCCGCTGGCGACCAGAACGGAATCGGCCGGACCTGCGCCGTCATGGCAGTGCCGCGGCGAGCACCTCGACGCGCGCGAAGTCGTCAGGCGTCGTCACTTTCATCGCCCTTTCGTCGCCGTCGACGATTTGGACCGGCATTCCGAGTCGTTCGCAAAGCCCGGCGCAGTCGGTCGACGCCACCCCGTCGCGCTGCGCTTCTTGATAGGCAGATACCAGCATCTGGCGGGGAAAGGCCTGGGGGGTCTGCGCCCGCCAGAGCGGGGCACGGTCCACGGTCCGAACGATGGTTCCACTGGCGTCGACCTCCTTGAGAGTGTCGACCACCGGGAGGGCCGCGACGGCGCCGGTCCCCGCGCGCGCGGCGGTGATGACGCGATCGATCGTGGCGGCCCCTACCAGCGGTCGCGCCGCATCGTGCACCACGATTATGGCACATTCGTCAGGCAGGTCGTTGATCCCCGCCCAGACCGAGTCACCGCGCTGCGCGCCGCCGGTCGCGACGAGCAGCCGGTCCACGTCGCATTGGAAGAGCCATGGAGGGGGATCGGCGGCATGGCTGCGCGGCAGGACGCAGACGACCATTGCGACATCTTTGCGAGCGTGAAACGCCTGAACGCCGTGAAGCAGCATCGGCTTGCCGGCCACCCAGCGAAACTGCTTGAGCTCGGCATTCCCCGTGCGCGAGCCTGTTCCGGCGGCGACGATGACGACACCCACGTCAGGCGTGCTCATCTAAACAGCCGCTCCAGCATGGCACCGATGGTCGGGGCGGAGACCATGCGAATGGCGCGTCCGTTGTCGCGCGGCGAGCCGCGGGCCGACGTGAACGCCGTGCGCAACCCCATCCGCTCCGCTTCGGCCACACGGCGGTCCGTTTGCGATACGGGACGGATCTCGCCGCCCAGCCCCACCTCGCCGATGAATACGGCGTCGGAGGGAAGCGCGCGATCCTGCACGCTCGAAGCGAGAGCCACCGCGACCGCGAGGTCACCCGCCGGCTCGACGATTCGCAGCCCACCGGCGACGTTCACGAACACGTCCAGCTGCCCGAACGGAATGCCGGCGCGCTTCTCCAGGACGGCCAGCAACATGGCCAGGCGGCGTCCATCGAAGCCGTTCGCGACGCGTTGAGGAGTGCCGAACCCTGCTCGCGCGGCCAGGGCCTGGATCTCCACCAGCAGCGGCCGCGTCCCCTCGAGGAGGGCGGCCACGGCGGTGCCTGACGAGTCGATGTCGCGCGGTCCGACGAACAGCGCCGACGGATTCTCCACCGCGGTGAGCCCGTGCTGAGTCATGCGGAAGACGCCTATCTCATCGACGCCGCCGAACCGGTTCTTGGTCGCGCGAAGAATGCGATGGTCCTGGGTCCCCTCTCCCTCGAAGTAGAGCACCGTGTCGACGATGTGCTCCAGCGTCTTCGGTCCGGCGATCCCGCCGCCCTTCGTTACGTGGCCGACGACGATGACCGCCGTGCCGCTGTCCTTGGCGAATCGCATCAGCCGCGCGGCGCACTCGCGAACCTGTCCCACGTTCCCGGGCGCGCCCTCGAGCGCCTCCGTATAGACAGTCTGAATGGAGTCGACCACGAGGGCCGCAGGGCGTTGCGCCTCGGCCGTTGCCAGAATGGTCTCCAGCGACGTTTCGCTGAGCAGCATGACGGCGCCGGTGGCTTCCGAAAGCCGGTCGGCGCGCAATCGTACCTGCAACGGCGATTCTTCCCCGGAGACGTAGAGCGCCGCGGCGTTGCCAGCAGTGATGCGCGCCGCGACCTGGAGCAGCAACGTCGACTTGCCGATGCCGGGCTCGCCCCCAACCAGGATCATCGAGCCGGGTACGATACCACCTCCGAGCACGAAGTCGAGCTCCTGCATTCCTGTGGTAAGGCGCGGCGATGCCGACGCCTCGACGTCTCGCAAGGCGACAGTCGCACCGGGCGCGCCTGTCGTCGGCGCGCGTCGCAAGGAGCGGGCGGCGCGAACCGGCGCTACGACTTCCTCGACGAGGGTGTTCCAGGCGTCGCACTCGCCGCACCGGCCAGCCCATCTCGGCGCTTGGCCTCCACACTCGGTGCACCTATAGACGGTGCGTACGCGCGCGCTCACGTCACGATGCGCGGCGAATAGTTCTCGAAGCGGGTGTACGACTTGTGAAAGAAGAGGCTCACCGTTCCGGTCGGCCCATTGCGCTGCTTGCCGACGATGATCTCCGCCTTGCCCTCAACGCTGTGGTCGCGATCCTTCTCCTCTTTCAGATGTTCGTAGACCTCCGCACGATAAATGAACATGACCAAATCGGCATCCTGCTCGATGGCACCAGACTCCCTAAGATCAGAGAGCTGAGGTTTCTTTCCTTCACCTGACCTCAGTTCGGGGGCGCGAGACAGCTGCGATAGCGCTATGACAGGCACCGCAAGTTCCTTCGCGAGAGCCTTCAAAGAACGCGATATCATGCTGATCTCCTGTTGCCTGTTCTCAACGCCGGTCGGGCCAGTCATCAGCTGCAAATAATCGACAATCACAAGTCCAATGTCGGTTTCCGCTTTGAGCCGGCGTGCTTTAGATCGCATCTCTAGTAAGGAGATGCTAGGGGTATCGTCAATCCAAATCGGCGCGGCGCTAAGCACGCCAGCCGCTCGTGCAATGCTTGGATATTGATCGTCGCGAAGCCGTCCCTTTCGAAGCAACTGTGCATCTACTCGTGCCTCCGCGGTAAGCATTCGTTGTACGAGCGACTCCTTGCTCATCTCCAGCGAAAAAATTGCTACTGGAGTGTTCTCGTCGATCGCTACGTGCTGCGCAATGTTCAGCACCAGCGCCGTTTTGCCCATGGACGGCCGCGCGGCCACGATAACCAGGTCAGAGGGTTGAAAACCTGACGTTATCTCGTCCAGATCGGCAAACCCGCTGGGCACGCCGGTAATCGAGCGTCCGCCGCGCTGGAGCGCTTCAATGCGTTCCATTGTCGGCCACATGAGCTGCTTGATGCGTATGAACCCTTCGGTACCCCTCTGCTGGCTCAGCTAAAAGACGCGCTGTTCCGCCTCATCGAGCAGCTCGGCGGCGAGCAGCTTGCCGTCGTACGCTTCCGACACGAGCGAGGTGCACGTCTCGATTACGCCCCGGAGAATGGCCTTTTCCTGAACGATTCGGGCATGATACTCTACATTGGCCGCGGTCGGCACGACATCGAGCAGGAAACCGATGTAGTCCTTGCCTCCGGCCGCCTCGAGCTCGCCGCGCCTACTCAGCTCCTCGACGAGTGTCAGCGGATCTACGACATCTCCGCGCTCGGAGATGTGCACCATCGCGCGAAAGATGCGGCGATGGCCTTCGCGGTAGAACATCGTGTCGACGACATGCTCGGTGGCGCGCAGGAGGGCGTCCTGGTCCATGAGCATAGCGGCGATTACCGCGCGCTCGGCGTCCTCCGACCACGGGGCGCGTC
>JBPCLX010000158.1:0-13731 GCA_051002815.1 Gemmatimonadaceae bacterium | reverse complement strand
TCAAGTCGCACCCTCCTCCTGGCGAGACTTTCCTCGATGCGTCTCCCCGTACTCCTGCTCATGCTTACCGCCGCGATAGTGGCTGGCTGGCGCGAGCTGCGTCCGCACCGACAGGTAGCGGTATCGCAGGCGGCGGAGCTCGTTCCCGTCGCACGAGGCGAGAAGGCGAAGAGAAAGGGCTCGGGGGTCGAGCCCGGCGTCATCGTTTCCGCTGGCGTTGCCGTGGATGAAAGCGCGGATCCGCTTCCCAGAACCCCCGATGCCGTGCGTGCGCGAATTCGCGAGGCGGAGCATGGCACCTATATCGACGAGATCCTGCTATCGCGTGACTCCGCACTGGTGCGCTGGCCGGACCGCGTGGAAAGGCCGTTACGGGTCTGGGTGGCGCGTGGCGCCCAGCACTCCGACTGGAAAGACTCCTACGCGGATCGAGTGCGAGATGCATTCGTGGGGTGGGAGCAGAACGGGATCCCGATACGATTCACATTCGCGGTCGATTCCACCGATGCCGACATTCATGTCGGGTGGGTAGATCGGTTCGATGCGGCTATAAGTGGCAAGACGCTATGGTCGCGCGACAAGCGGTGGTGGATCGTGGGCGGTACCATCACGCTGGCGCTCCATCATAACTACGGCGATCCGCTCGACGGCAACGCCATCTATGCCATCGCGCTCCATGAAGTCGGACACTTGCTCGGCCTCGACCATACGGCGGACGCCGATAACATCATGACGGCGCGCGTAAGGGTGCGCGAGCTTTCCGCGGCCGACCGTGCTACGGTGCGCCTGCTGTACTCCCTCCCCCCCGGTTCGATCAAGTAGTCGGCCGGAAGCACGGCGCGCGCTTCTTGCAAAAGGGCGCGCTCATGAGCTCACACGACATCTACGATGCGGCGATCGTCGGCGGCGGACCGGCGGGACTGAGTGCCGCCATCTGGCTGGGGCGCTTCCGTCACCGCGTCGTGCTCTTCGACTCGGGCGATCCACGCAATTGGGAAACGCGCGGAATCCACGGGTATCTCGGCCTTCCCGATGTGCTGCCCTTCGATCTTCGCGCGAGCGGCCGAGATGAGGCCCGCCGATTCGGAGCGAAGCTGGTAGATGCACACGTGGAGCGGATCTCCCGGGTCGGCGAGGAGGAATTCCATCTCGAGATACATCCGCTGGTCGTGGAAAAGGCCACTCCGCGCGAGCTCGAGACACGCTCCGGTGCGGTGCCCTACCAGATCACCGCACGGCGTCTGCTGCTGGCGTTCGGGATCAAGGATGTGTGGCCCGACGTCACCGGGCTGGAGCCGTGCTACGGCGACACGGTACATCACTGCCCTGACTGCGACGGATACGAAGCCAGCGGCTGCCGCATCGCCGTCATAGCGTCGGGCAGAAGCGCGGTCGGAATGGCGTTCTCATTGGCGACCTGGAGTGACGACATCACGATCTGCACCAACGGCGCCCCGGCGCGCATCGAGCCCGAGCATGAAGAAAAGCTCGCCGCACTCGGCGTTTCGGTGCGCACCGAACGCATAACGCATCTTCGTAACGATGCTGGTTCGGTGCGGGCACTCGAGTTCGAGGGGGGAAGCAGAGTGCGGTGCGACAGAATCTTCTTCTCGATCGGACATGGGCCAGCCGACGATCTGGCGGCGCAGGTCGGCTGCGAGCGCGATCACGAGGGCATGATCGAGGTCGATCATGCATTTCGCACAACGGTTCCTAACGTGTTCGCCGCGGGCGACATCGTGCCCGGTCCGCACCTCGGCATAGTCGCCGCCGCCCACGGCGCCGTCGCCGCGGCCTCGATCAACAAGAGCCTGATGCCGGTCGGAAGAAGGCTGTAACGCAGGGCGGAGGGCGAAGAAGTGCGAAGGGCGAACGGCGAAAGGCGACGGCCGCGACCAAGAGTGAACGAGGCCCATTCGCAATTCGCCCTTCGCACTTCTTCGCACTTTACTTCGTCAACCAACCCGCAGCGCCAGCTCTTTCCCTCCTCCCTCGTGTTCCAGAAGCCAACGCTTCCGCTCGAGTCCACCGCCAAATCCTGTCAAGTCACCGCGGGCGCCGATCACCCGGTGGCAGGGAACTATGATCGGAATCGGATTGCGGCCGTTTGCCGCGCCGACCGCGCGCATGGCTTTCGGTGCGCCGAGTCTGCGGGCCAGCTCGCCATAGCTGATGGTCCGGCCGTGGGGAATCGAACGCAGCGCTTCCCAGACTCGAGTCTGAAATGGTGTGCCTTGCGGACCTAGCGGCAGGTCGAACTCGGTCACGGTTCCAGCGAAATAGTCGGTGAGCTGAGCGCGAGCCTTGGTGAGAATCGCGTCGGCAGCGGTGCCGCCTGACGCACGAAGCCACTTTCCGCTGACGATCCCACCGTCAGGATGCGGGGTGAAGTACACCCCGGCTAGTTGAGAGTCGGAAGCAACGAGCATCAGCTCGCCGACGGGCGATGGCATGAAATCGAAGCGCATCATGTGACGATCGGAGAGAGTAGGAGCGCCAGCCTGGAAGTAACACCGATGGCAATAGAATAGCATGCGTCTGTCTGCGCGGCTGGCCATAATCGGACGTCGCAGTGGGCGCCCGCGGGTGCGATTCCATCCAGGTCGGCAATTCCTTCCGGATCCTTCCCGGCACTTTTGTCCGACCGGAGCCATCGACCGGCATCCAGCAGGACCCTGCGGAGTTCCAAGTGGTGGTGCGACATGTGGTTAGCACTGACCACCAGCGGGCTCTGTTTGGCATGGACCGTGCTTTTCCCACCCTCCACAGGCATTGCAAGCTGCGCTGCGCCGAACCTCCGTCGCCGCCAAAGATCCGGAGGATTCCGTGGGAATACAAGCATCGTTATGGACCCGCTACGCGGCGGGTGACACCGGCGCGCGAGAGGCACTGCTCGCCGAGCACCTGAATCTGGTCCACCACGTGGCGCGTCAGCTCTCGAAAACGCTCGCCACTCAGGCCGATCTCGATGAACTCGTGAGCGCGGGCGCGATGGGCCTGATGAACGCTCTCGACCATTTCGACGTCGGACGTGGGCTCGCTTTCAGCACCTTCGCCGTGCCGCGCATTCGAGGAAGCATTCTCGACGAGCTGCGCCGGCTCGACCACGTACCACGCTCGATTCGCCGAAAATCGCGCGACATAGGCGCGGCACGGGATACACTCACGCGAACGTTGGGTCATATGCCTGACGATCGCGCGATAGCCAGCCACCTGGGCGTCGGCGTCGACACCCTCTGGCGCTGGAAAGCGGACGTGGAAGGCGCCGTCCACATCCCGCTCGAGCGCACTACAGGTGATGGCGAGGAGTACGCACCGACCCCGGCCGACATGATTGCCGACGGCAGCGATGAGGCGATCGAAGACCGCATCACGTTGGGTCAGGAAGTGGCGGCCTTGCGCGACGCAATTCTCAAGCTGAAGAAGCAGGAGCGCATTGTCCTGTCACTGTACTACTTCGAGGAGCTCAAGCTGCACGAGATAGCCGCCATACTCGACCTGACCGAGAGTCGCGCATCGCAGATCCGCACGAAGGCACTCTCGCGGCTGCGCACGGCGCTTGCCTCACTTCGCGCCGACGTCGCATGACCGGAGATCCGTCCGCGAAGGACTGGCCAGTCACGCAGTACCTGGTCACCCCGATGCCCACGCTGGACCCGCGCTCGCCTATCGCCGAATCGGCATTATGCGACGCGCTGGCGTCGGAGACGCGGTTACTGGACAATCTCATCGTCATTATGCGCAGTCAGCGCGACGCCGCAGCGCGCGACGACCTGGCAGCGGTGGGCGACAGCGTGTTCGCCACCCAGCGGGTGCTGCACACCCTGGGTGAAGCCCGCCGCCGCCGCCACTCCATTTACCGCATGCTGGGGGCGCCGGAGCACGTCGGCGCCCCGGCGATAGCCGCGGTACTGGGCTCGGCACTCGCCGCGGAACCCAGCCGGGCTCTCGACACACTGATGACGGCGGCCCGCGCGCTGGCCCGGGAGGTCGAAGTCAATCGCGCCGCTCTGCGCCAGGCACTCGCAGTGGAACGACTCGCCTGAGACGAGCTCGCTGACGACGGCCAGGGCGGCAAGACTCGAGCGTTCCGGAAGCGGGAAGGGGGCAGACTCCCGCGTCGTTTCGCCGACTTTCCCTCCGTCGTCCCTCGGGTAGGCAGAGCATCGCCACCCCCATCGCCCCCGGATAATCCGTTGACGATTCAGCTCTCCGAGGTACTGTCGGCTCTATCGCACGCACTCGATCTAACCGAGGGACAGCCACTCGGGCATTCGATACGATCCTGCTTGATTGCCATGCGGCTGAGCGAGGAATGCGGTTTGAGCGCGAGCGACCACTCGGCGCTCTTCTATGCCGTATTGCTCAAGGATGCGGGGTGCTCGAGCAACGCAGCGCGAATGGCCGCGTTATTCGGCACCGCCGATCAGGATGCCAAGTATCGGATGAAGCTCACGGACTGGCATCGACGTGCGCGGCTCGCCGCTCGGACCGCACTCACCGTGGCGCGCGGACAGTCGCTCCGCGAAAAGTTGCGCCACTTCGCCGCGATTGCGCAGACGCGGGACGTAACGAGGGAGGTCATCCAGATTCGATGCGAGCGCGGCGCCGAGATCGCCGGACGGTTGGGACTCCCGTCCGCGACATGCGAGGCGATCCGGTCTCTCGACGAGCATTGGTGCGGCCTTGGCCATCCGCGCGGACTGCAGGGCGAGGCAATCCCGCTTCTCGCGCGCATAACGAATCTTGCGCAGACGATCGAGATTTTTCACGCGCGCGAGGGCACGGACGGCGCGATTCGCGTGGCCCGGCAGCGGCGCGGCAGTTGGTTCGATCCCGGGCTCGTCGATCTGGTGTGCGGCTGGAAAGGCGACCGGGATTGGTGGGAGGCACTGGGCTCGCATGGGGCGGTCGAGGCGGTGCTCGGGCTGGAGCCGGCGCGGGTCTCGCCGGGTCTCGACGCGCTGGGCATGGAGCGGGTGGCGGAGGCATTCGCCGAGATCATCGACGCCAAGTCTCCGTTCACCTTCCGTCACTCGGTGAACGTCGCCGACATTGCCGTCTCCATCGCGCAACGGCTCGGCATGTCGCCGGAAGCTCGGCACCAGCTCCGTCTTGCCGGCTTGCTGCACGACATCGGCAAGCTCGGCGTCTCCAACCGTATTCTCGACAAGGCAGGCAAGCTGGACCCGGAAGAATGGGCCGAGGTGCGCCGCCATCCGCTCCACTCGTATACGATCCTTTCCAAGGTCCCCGCCTTCCGCACTCTTGCATTCACTGCCGCAGTTCATCACGAGAAGCTCGACGGCAGCGGCTATCCCTGGCGCCTAACCGGCGATCGACTCGACGAGAGCGCCCGCGCGCTCGCGGTCGCCGACATCTACGAGGCGCTTACCGCCGACCGGCCATATCGCGCCGGCATGACTTCCACCGACGCATTTGCGATCATTGCCAGGGAGCGCGGCGACAAACTGTGCGACAACGCGGTGCAGGCGCTGGAATCCACGATCCAGGAGTCCGCCTTACGCATGACCGCGTGACATCTGCCAGAGCAAGGTCCACTAAAGAATGTTCACCAACCCTTCGTGCGGCTGCCGCAACGCGATCACGAATGCCGTCACGATGGCTACCCAGATTCCGATGTAGAGCGGCAGGAAATACTGCCGCCGGCGCAGCATGTCCGGATAGAGAATGGGCTTGCCCGTCCACTTTCCGCGTGGCTTGTTGGGAAAAAAGAAGGTCTTGTATGTCTCGAGCGTGGCCACCGTAAATCCCTCACCGGCCAGCGCGATGACCAGCAGACTGTCGGTAAAGTGCGCGATCAGAATACCGTAGCAGAGAGCGACGAACGGGCTGCGGAAGAATTTGAACCACTCGAAGCCCTCGTACGGAGCGTCCTTCCACGCACCGCCTACCGCCGCGATCCAGCCGCCAAGACTGCCGGCAATTCCCACCGCCAGCCACCCCGGTATGGGATCCGGCGTCAGGCGCTGGAACCATACCAGTCCCGTTACCAGAAGGAGCACGACAGTCAGCCAGGCGGCGCCTGACAAAAGTTGCGTCTTGCGGTTCTGCACCTTGCCAAAGACCGTGAACTGCATCGGTATGAAGTATTTCGACTGATCTTCCACCCGAATGAAAGTCTTCCAGAATTCGGTGATGACACGCTCGAGTACGTACACGAGGCCGAACAGGATGACGTGGTTCGCCGCGCGACTCATGTCGATGTTCAGACCGTAGACGAGGCTTACCGCGACCACGCCGCCGATCAGGACGCTGCGGAAGTAGCGTGCATCGAATCCCTCGTGCACGGCATCCTTGTACATCCCCCAGGTAGCGGTGTGCGCGCCGGCGAGCAGCCCGACAATGAGCCCCAAGAACTCGTTCATTCGGTGGATTCCGGAGTGGTAGGATGGGACGTGATCCCCGCCGAGCGGTATGCGGCCTCGATCAACTCCAGATCGCGCTGGGCGGCGGAGAGCGTGAAGCGCGGCGCACGTCCCTGCGCCAGCGCCGAGAGAAAATCATCGAACATTGCGTGCGATCCCGACAATTTGCGCACGCCGGGAAACGCAAGGCGACGACGTGCTCCGAACTGGGCGACGAACAGCCCGTTTGACTCGAACGCCACCGAGCCGTTCGAGCCGTAGATCCGGGACAAGCGCAGTCCCTTCAGAGGCGACGGCGTTTCCCAGGAGAACGCCAGCGTGCCTACCGCACCCTCGGTGTACCGCATGGTAATCAGCAGGCTGCGCTCGAGTCCCGCGCCGGTGCCTGGTCGGAACGCTTCGACGCGTTCCGGCGTCAGGCCCAGGTTGGCCATGAAGTTGATCCAGTGTATTCCCCCTTCATACAGCGCTCCGCCAAGCACGCGGGCTCGCTCGTCCCGCCAGCCACCGGTATGCTGCATCTTGAGCGCCTTCACATCCAGGAAAAGGATCCGGCCAAGTTGGCCCGAGGCGATTATACGGCGGAGCGACTCGGCAAGAGGCTTGTAGTAATAGTTCTCCGCTACCAGCACCTGACGACTACGAGTCCGCGCCTCACGAGCGACGTCGGCGGCATCTGTCGCTCTGGGGAATGGTGGTTTCTCGACGATCACGTGCTTTCCCGCCGCGAGCGCCGCCAATGTGAGCGACAGGTGTGAATCAGGCGGCGTCGCCACCAGAACCGCGTCGACTTCGCCACTCGAGATTGCGGACTCGTACGAGCCAAAGGACCCGGCTCCGGCGAAGCGAGCGTTGAATTCGTGCGCGCGTTCAGCCTGGCGACTGGCGTACAGGCAGCTGACGCGGCCTCGAAAGGCCCGTAGCGTGCGGCTGTGGGACGCGGTCACCGCACCGCAGCCCAGAAACACCAATCGAACCGGCGAGCCGACGGCCTCGGCCACACTCACCGTTCTTCCTCGAGAGCGCGGGTCGCCGTTCGAAGCGCGTTGGCGGCGATCGTCAGGCTGGGATTCACAGCCGCCGAGGTGGGCATGAAGCTGCCATCCACCACGTAAACGTTGTCGACTCCGCGAAACCGGCAATTGGCGTCCAGCGCCGAGGTACTCGGGTCGACTCCGGCGCGCACCGTTCCGACTGCATGCGAAAACGTGTCGATACGGTGGGTAAACGAAAAACGTGCGCCCGCACCGCGCAGAATCCGCCGGCACCACTCCACCAGTGCGCGACGGGCCGCAAGATCGCGTGCCGAATAGTCATGCTCGATGATCATTCTCGGGAGTCCATGGCGGTCCCGGATGTTGCGACTGATGCTCAGGCGATTCGAGGCGCGCGGCTGGTCTTCGGCGATACTGAGCAACCCCGTGACACGCTGAAGGGTCGGCTCGAGCATTCGCATCAACGGCTTCCCCAACCGCTTCTGGAGACTCCCGGCCGGCGGAGCCATCACCTGCTGGATGCATCCGAGCTTGCCCTCGGGCGCATTGCCGGTCGGATCGCCGAAATAGAAGTCGTGGACGCCCAGCTGCTTGTGAAACTCGCCCGCCGGATTCGGCGGCCGATCGAAGAACCCGAATGTCATTGCGTTGCAATGACGGAGCAGGTAGCGACCGACGACGCCACCCCCCGGGTTGTATGCCTCGAGTCCCGACGACAGCAGCAGGTGCGGCGTAGCGAGCACTCCGGCGGCGAAGAATACCTTGGTGCCTCGATAGGCACGCCGGGCGCCGGTCTTCGCATCGACCGCATGCACCTTCGTGGCCCGTGAGCCGTCCATTTCCACGCCGGCGACGACGGTGTTCGGGTGCAGCACCAATCCCCGCGCGATCAGATCGGGATAGACCACAGTGGAAACGTCGTTCTTCGCCTCTATCGCACAGGCGTGCGCATCACACGTCAGGCACCCGATGCAGGCGCGCCGCCCGCCATTCGCATAGTTGATGGCGAGCGGCAAGCGAAAGGGAGACAGTCCGAGATGCCGCGCCGAGTCGGCGATCCGGCGTGACACCCCCGCCAGCGGTGCAGGTTGCTGTGGATATGGCTGCGCGCGCGCCGGTTCGGTCGGGTCTTCACCAGTGCAACCGGCCACCCCGAGCACTCGTTCGGCATCGTCGTAGAACGGGGCCAGTTCGGAATAGCCATATGGCCACTCCGCACCGGAATCCCCAACGATTTCAGGAGTCGGCTCGAAGTCCCGCTCGCGGAAGCGGAAGGCAACGCCGCCGGCAAAGACCGACATGCCGCCCACGCAGTGGAAGCCAGCTACAGCCGACGTTTGACGTCCGGTGCGCAGCTCGTAAGGCGTCTCCGTCGAGTAAGCCGGAGTGAGCTCCCAGACGCCTTCGGGCAGCCAGTTCTCGGGACTGCGCCGCACCCAATCGCCTCGCTCCAGCACCAGCACACGTTGGCCGGCGCGCACCAGAGCGAGCGCCGCGAAGGCGCCACCGATGCCGCTTCCAATGATGATGGCGTCGTAACCGGCCGTCACGCGCTCCCGCGCTCCCGTTTCCTAACCGCCGCCAGCGACGGCAACTCCAGCATAATCGTGGCCCCGTCTCGGGAGATCGAACCTTCGCCATCGCCGAGCCAGGCGCGTGCGCCCTCGAGCAGCGCGTCGGAGGGGTCCGCGCTCCACTTCGCCTTGCCGTCGGGGCCGAGCTTCACTCTTACCAACGCATCATCCGCCGAAAAGTTGGCATGCACCGCGTTTTCGCGTCCCGCTGCCACTGCCGATGCCGCGAGCAGCATCAGCAGCACGCGCACGAGCCGCGAGCGCGCGACATGCACCGGCTGTACGGTGGTATCTCCGCCCACTACCACCGTTACGTCCCGGAAATCACGGTGGTATTGATGAAGCTTGATCGCCGCGGCCGTCACTTCGGGTAGTTGCAGCGCCTCGGCTGGGGCTGCCGACTCATCTCCCAGGAGCCGGAGATGCTGAACGAGCAACTCGAGCCGACCGACTTCCTTCCGCAGCATCTCGGCGTTCTCGGACGGCGCATCCTCCATCCGCATCAACTCCGAGAGCGCCGAAAGCGTGGCGATCCGATTGCTGAGCGCGTGCGCTATTCCGCCGATCAGCGAGTCGGATAAACGCGCCCAGGTATCGGGGACCGGATCGGTAGTCATGCGGACAGGAATATATCCCCGAGCGCCGGAAAACAGCTAACTGTCCGGCTTTCGACGGACCGGCGGCTCGGGATCGATACTGAGCGTTAGACTTTGTACGCTAGATCCCGAACGCGGACCCCGTCATTCCGACCAGCTCTCCGTCGCCGATCTCCGTATCCTGATCCCGCATCCTCTCCCTCGCCCACATCAGCGACTCCAGATAGAGGTCGGTCACCATTCGTACGCTCACGCCGGTAGCTGCGACGAGTGCGGGCACGTACTCCCACTCCGCTCGCTCATAGGCCTGCACGAGCTGTAGAACGTTGGCGTAGGGACCGTGCGAGTCGAGCAGCGCGGTGCGGACGTCAGGCGCGAGGTCGATGCGCGAGAGGATTTCCGGGAGTGGAATCTCGAGTAGCGATACGAAGGCCGATACCAGCCCGACGAGAAAAAGCTGACCACCTGCCGCACTTTTCCCGGTGACACCGCCGATCATCTCGCACAGCCGCGCGCGGGCGATCGCCCGTATCGCCCGTTCCGTGTCCAGGTCGCTCCGCGGCGCCATGGAGGATGCGAACAACAGCGACAACCACCGCTGAAGCTTGTCGCGGCCGAGCAGCTGAATCGCGTGCCCCATCGACTGAATGCCCACGCTGCCTCGCGAGGACGGGTCCACGGTGCGGAGGAGGAGAAACGACAGCCCTGGACTGGTGGCGAGCGCGTCCTCGATCTGCTCGTCCGACGTATTCGAATTGCGCAACAGGCTGAGGATCTTGATGATCCCCATCCCCTCCAGCGGAATGTCCCGCTCGGCGAGTATCTCGGGATATCCCAGGAAGTATCCCTGAAACATATCGAATCCTAGCGAGAGTGCGAGCTCGTAGGCTTCCGCGTTCTCGATCTTCTCCGCCAGCAGTTTCACGCCGGACCCCTCGAGCGAGCTGGCGAGCGCGGCGATGGCCACCGGCGTATGGGCCAGAAAGTCCACCTTCACGATGTGTGCGAGTCGCGAGATGGATTCGTTCACCTCGGTGCTGGCGAAATAGTCGAGGGCCAGTGTGTAGCCAGCGGCTGCGAGCCTCTCGCACGCGCCAATGGTGTATTGGTCGCCGACCGACGTCTCCAGCAGCTCGATGACTACCTGCGAAGGATCGAGCAGCTCGAACAGATCGCTCACCAGCATGTCGCTCGTAATGTTCACGAACGCGGGGAGCCCACCTGTGATCCGCTCCAGGCCCATGTTGAGCACGGAATGGATGATCACATCCGACGACATTGTCCTTGCATCCGCTCCCGACGCCCAGTTCTGCTCAAGGCTGGTTCGGTACAGCAGCTCGTATCCGACGAGCTTGCCGTCGCGGTCGAGAATCGGTTGCCGGGCGACGAAAATATTCATGACGTTCGCGAGGTAGGTCCAGATTAGGGGAGGATAATCATCTGCGCCTTCCGTGAGACGGGGGGCTCGACCATTCAAAGTGTCGACAGGTGGCCCGCCGAAGTTGAGCATCGTTCGGCGTTGACTTCGCCAGGGTCGAACATCAATGTTCCGCCGCCGTGATCAGCGTCGAGGAGCTCACCAAACTGTATGGCGACCTCGTCGCCGTGGACGCCCTGTCGTTCAAGGTGGCGCCGGGCGCGATTCTGGGCCTCGTGGGGCCCAACGGCGCGGGCAAAACCACCACGTTGCGCGCCATGGCGGGCATTCTCCGCCCCACGCGCGGCCGGATCGCCATCGCCGGCCACGATCTCGCCACCGATCCGGTCGCAGCCAAGCGCGAACTGGCGTTCGTGCCTGATGAGCCACAGCTGTTCGACGACCTGACGGTGATCGAGCACCTGCGGTTCATCGCCCGACTGTACGGAGTGGGGGACGTCGAGCGCATTGCGCCGGTGCTACTGGAGGAGCTGGAACTGACGTCCAAGCGGGACGTGCTCTCCCCGGAGCTCTCGCGCGGCATGAAGCAGAAGCTGGCGATCGCCTGTGCGCTGCTCCACCGTCCCAGGGCGCTCATTCTCGACGAGCCGCTCACCGGACTGGATCCGGGGGGAATGCGGCGGATGAAGAACACGATAATTGAGCGAGCGCGCGAGGGCGCGGCGGTCGTCCTCAGCTCACATCTGCTGGATCTGGTCGAGGAGCTGTGCACCTCTCTGCTGGTGATCCAGCGCGGGCGAATGGTGGCTAGCGGCCCGCTCGAACGCATCATCGCCGAGCGGCCGCAGCTCGATGGTCAGGGGCTGGAGGCGATCTTTCTGGCGCTTACCAGCGAACCGCCGGCGGCGGGCCGCTAGCCCGGCAGATGTCCGCCGCCAACGCTCTCGGCTACCTGCTGGCGCACACCTTCAGAAATCGCCTGACGAAGCAGGCGCGGCGGCTTCGCTCGCCGAAGGCGGCGATCGCGCTGGTGATAGGAGTTTCGTACCTGGCGCTGGTTTTCTGGAATCCGGCTGGCCGGAGCGCCTTCTCCGGCAGGCCATTCGGCGGAGTCGGGGTGGAGCTCGCGGCGATCCTGCTGCTCGCGTTCATCGCTCGGTGGTGGCTTTTCGGTGCCGATCGTCAGGCACTTACATTCTCGCCGGCGGAGGTCTATTTCCTCTTCTCCGCTCCGGTCGGGCGCCGCACGATCGTCGCCTATCGCGTAGCCAAGTCGCAGTTCGTGCTGATGATGAACGCAGCCATCTGGACCTGGTTGTTTCAGTCAGCCGGCGGTCCGGCACCGGCTCGTTTCGTCGCTTTCTGGCTGCTGTTCGGTACCCTGCACCTGCATCAGCTTGGCGCGTCCCTGGTCCGTGCCGGCATGCTCGAGCACGGATCAGCGGGCGCCCGGCGCAATTGGATGGCGGTGCTCGCCTTTGTCTGCATAGCGTTGTCGATAGGCGTTTCGATCGCGGCGAAAGCCGGCGAGATTGCCGCGGCAGCCGGAATCATGAATTTCCTGCGCGCCCTGGGCGTCGCCCTGCAACAGGGTCCGGCGCACATGGTGCTCGCCCCACTGCGCATGCTCATCGAGCCCGCACTCGCGGTTTCGGCAGCGGAGTGGGCGGCGGCGATTCCATTCGCGCTGGTGGTAGCGGCGGCACATCTGGCCTGGGTTCTCACGGCCGATGTGGCGTTCGAAGAAGCCGCGGTCGAAGCGTCCGAGCGGCACGCGCGCCGACTTGAAGCGCGACGGGCTGGCCGTAGTCGCGGGGACGCTCCGAGGGGGGCCGTTCGCACCCGCCTGACGCTCTCTCCACATGGGCAGCCCGCTGTAGCAATCCTGTGGAAGAACGTGATCGCAATGATGCGCAGCTTGCGAGCCGCGGCTCTCACCACTCTGATTACCGTGCTTCTCGCGGTCGTCGTGATCAGCTCGATCGAGAGTCGGCGCGAGCTCAGCGAGATGCTCGGCGTAATGCTGGTCGTCTGGGGGGGCCTGCTGGTGGTGGCCGGCCCACTCTGGGTTCGCTTCGACTTTCGCCGCGACCTTGCAAGACTCGACATGCTCAGGGTGCTGCCGGTGTCAGGCACGGCGGTGGCGGCAGCGGAGATCGCCGGATCGGCTTTCGCCCTGACGGGGCTGCAGCTCGCAATGATCGTGACCGGCGGGGCTCTGCTGTCAGCTTCGGGGATGGTCATTCCCCTGCCGGCCGTCAGCGGGATCGCTCTTCTGGGCGTGGCGCTGCCGCTCAATGCGATCGTGGTGGGTGTGCACAACGGCTACGCGCTCACGACGCCTGACGCCGGCCGCAGAGCAGCACCGCGTGCCGCGGGAATCGAGGCGCTCGGTGTACACATGCTCGTCATGCTCCTCTCGCTGCTGGTGCTGTTCCTCGCTCTCCTGCCTGCTGCCTTGCTGGGCGGCATGGCGCGGCTGGCTCTGGCGCCGTTGCACGAGAGCGGTGCATTGGTGGCGGGAGCCGTGGTAGCCCTGCTCACCTTGTGCGCAGAAGCGTGGCTGGTAGTGATGTGGGTGGGACGCGTGTTCGCACGCAGCGGTAGCTAGACGATCGAAGGCGCCCAGATCAACGTGTCCTGGCGCGCGGAATACTGCAGCAGCGGCGGGCGGTCGGTCAGCGTTATGCCGTGCGCCTGCGGTACGGTGTTCACTTCGATTCGCGCCTCGGCGGGCTGCAGATTCCAGGGGCCATGGTGGATTTCACCTCGCGCAAGGAATCCACCGGGGAACACCGT
>JBPCLX010000157.1:0-6717 GCA_051002815.1 Gemmatimonadaceae bacterium | reverse complement strand
CAGGATCCTGCGCAGTCGTCATCGATCATTCTCACCACGGTCACCGACGTGGTGGGGTTCGCCAGCTTTCTCGGGATCGCAACCCTGCTGGCGGGGATGTTGTAAAGAAGGCCTCCCTAACATCCTGCCACGAGTTGCAGGAACAGGAAAATGAATGGAGGGAACGAGCACCATGGCGGAATGATCGCCTTCGGGCCCGATGGAATGCTCTACGTGGGACCGGGGGATGGGGGATGTTGCGGTGATCCACAGAACAACGCGCAGGACTTCGCTTCGCTGTTAGGCAAGATACTGCGCGTAGACGTGGGCAGCATGCCCTATTCCATTCCGGAGGATAATCCGGTCGTTACGAGCGAGATCTGGTCGTCAGGACTCCGAAACCCGTGGCGATTCTCATTCGATCCAGCCACGCGGTTGATGTACATCGCCGACGTGGGTCAGGACGAGATCGAGGAAGTGAATGTGGTGCCATCCCACGCCTCCGGACACAACTTCGGCTGGCGCCTGATGGAGGGCACGGCCTGCTTCAATCCCGCCACAAACTGCGCCGGCGGCCTGACGCTGACGTCGCCGGTTCACGAGTACCGGCACGATGAGGGCTGTTCGGTGACGGGCGGATACGTCTATCGGGGTGCAGCCGTACCCGAGCTGTCGGGGCACTATCTTTACGCAGATTTCTGTCGCGGGTGGCTTCGAAGCTTTCGCGTCGCGGGTCTCGCCGCGACCGACCACCGTTCGTGGGCCGGTGTCACGCTGCCCTGGACGGTGTCGTTTGGCCAGGATGGGTTCGGCGAGCTTTATATGATCGGCGGGACGGGCGTGTGGAGAATCAGGCGGGGTGCTGCGTGACCGAGGGGTGAGTGCGTACACCATTCGCCTGGCCGGGACTTTCCCGAGCCAAGCGGGGGGTCACCGCTTTCATTTGCGGTGGATCTCCTCGACTCTTGCTCGAACGACTCGGCGGATCAGTTCGATGGGCAGCGCTCGGTCTATGATGGCCTAACGCTCACCCACCGGACCTCGCCGCTCCGCCACACGGTCGTGCGCCCGGTTCGCCGCCACCGTCGCAGGATCGGAATGCAGCGGCTCCAGCCCGTGACCGGGCGCGTTCCTGGAATGCACCGACTGGCGCGCGCACTCGAATCCGTCGTGCACCAGATCGCGGTGATGCTCCCATGGTCCCAGCTCGGCCTCCACCCCCGGCGTCCACCCGTGCCGCAGTTCGCGCTCGGCAGCCGCGAAACCTTCCGCGTCATAACGCGGATTGCAGCCGGCCAGGAACCCCAGTTGATAGGCTGAGCGCGCGCGATCCCAAGGCAGCACCGGATCGTTGCCGGCGCGCCGCGTGTGCCACTCGCGCAAGGCGCCCTCCTGCTCCGGCGTGAGACGCGTATGCGCGGTCGTTGCGGCGTGCACCGCCCACCATCCTCCAACTGCGCCCGCCACCGCGCCGACCATCGTGCCTAGCGGTCCGGCAAGTGAGCCCAACGCCGCGCCCGCGGTCAGCCCCGACAGGCCGCCCGCCGCCTCGCCCGCGGTCTCGGCCGCACTGTGCCGGCTGTCCGATTCGCGTGACTGATTCATCGATCAGTACTTGGTTATACCCGCCGCACCCAGTCCCTCGCCACCCAACTTCTTGTCGCCCGCCCTCAGTCCGGCGCGGCTCGACACGGACTGGTTGAATGAAGCACGGCGGGGACGTTCGTAGCCCGCACGCACCTGCTCACGCACCGAGTCCCACTTCCCGTGCTTGCCTCCTACCTCGTCGGTCCATCCGTGACGGAGATCTCCCTCGATCTCATCAAACCTGCGATCTGCGTAGTCCGGATTTCGGTTTGCGAGGTGGCCGAGCTGGTAGGCCGGACGGGCACTGTCGTACGTCCGGTCGGCGGGAGCTCCGAGCGTTTCGTAGTGTTCACGATACAGCGCATCGTCGTCGTCCGACCACTCGCCGGCAGCGGCGCTCGCGTGGCCTACCCACCAGCCGCCAACCGCGCCCGCGAGGGCGCCGATTGCCGCCCCTATCGGTCCTCCCACCACCATTCCCGTGCCAGCGCCGGCGACCGCACCGCCAAGACCGGACGCGGCGCCCGCCGCCGCCTTGGTCGATTTGTCCTCCGCTTCCAGCGGCTCATCCGCGGCTTCGTGTTGCTCCCTGTCGGTGTGTGCCTCACGCGACGCCGTGTGCGCCGGATCGTTCAGATGAAGTTCGTCATCCTTTGCCATTCGCTCCTCCCGATGGGTCTTGAGAGTTTCGAGCAAAATGAGGACCGGAACGTCGCGGTGCGCCTTGACATCGGACGGCCGCGCCTGTCCCGTTCACCCATGGCTACGGACATTTCCATTGGCACTCAGGGGTGGAACTACGACGCCTGGGTAGGCCCCTTCTACCCGGCCGGGACGCGCTCCGCCGACTACTTGAGCATCTACGCCCGGGCGTTCGGAACAGTGGAGGTGGATTCCACCTTCTATGCGGTCCCCCCCGCGAAAACCGTGCGTGGCTGGGCGGATCGCACGCCGGAGGGGTTCACCTTCGCGCTGAAGATGCCTCAGGAAATAACTCATGAGCGACGGCTTCGCGGTGCCGATTCGCCCGCTTCACTCTTTTTCGACCGTGCGCGCGAGCTAGGCGACAAGCTCGGTCCCATTCTGCTTCAAATGGGTCCGGACTTTACGCCAGCAGAACTGCCGGCTCTACGCGGCTTTTTGCCGCTGCTTCCTGCCGACCTACGTATCGCGATCGAGTTCCGTCATGCCGACTGGATTGCCGACGACGTGCTCGCACTACTTTCCGACCATAACGTTGCACTCGCGCTGAGCGATGGACGGTGGATCCCACGCGAAACGCTGCTTTCCCTGGTCACTCGTCCAACCTCGAACTTCATTTACCTCCGTTGGATGGGTCCCAATCGCGACAGCGTTGACTACTCGCGTGTGCAGTTCGACCGTGGACGCGACATCGAAGCCTGGGCATTGGCTCTGGCAACGTTGGCACGCTCGGTGACCAATGTCTACGGCTACGTCAACAACCACTTCGCCGGCCACTCTCCCGACTCTGCCCGACATCTTCAGCGCCTGCTGGGCCAACGAACCATCGAGCCGAGCGAGATGGGTGAACAGATGAGTCTCTTCTGAGGCGGCGGTGTATCTTCGTCCCTCGTCCCTCGACCCTCGCCCCTCGACCCTCGCCCCTCGTCCCTCGATGCCCTCCAACCCGATCCGCTCACTCTGGGACCGCTGGCACTCCAAGCCCGGCGGAAAGCGAATCTTTTCGCTGGTTCTGGGGCGGATGGTGCCGTACACCGGGTCGATTCGGCCCCGTGTAGAGGAGCTGCGTTCCGGCTATTGCCGCATCGTTATGCAGGACCGGCGTGCGGTGCGGAATCATCTCGAATCCGTGCATGCGATTGCCCTCGCCAACTTGGGAGAGGTCACGTCGGGACTTGCCATGCTGTACTCGCTGCCTGGCGACGCCCGAGGAATCGTCACCGCGATTTCCGTTCAGTATCTCAAGAAAGCGCGCGGCACTCTTACAGCCGAGTGCAATACCGGTGAGCCCGACTGGAGGACTCCCGCTGAGCATGGGGTGACTGCCGAGATCCGTGACGAGGCGAACGAGGTGGTATGCAAGGTCACCGCAACATGGAAGCTTGGCCCTCGCAAGCCGTGATCGCTTTCATTGCAGCGCGGGACACCCTCGATCAATGAGAAGGCGCCAGTGGATCGCGCTGTTCATCGGCGTGGTGGTGGCCGCGGTTTGCATTCGGCTCGGCTTCTGGCAGTTGACTCGGGCCGCGGACAGACGCGCCTATAACGATACGGTTCTCGCCCGCACGGCGTCGCCGCCGGTCCGCCTGTCGCAGCTTGGCATGCCCTCCGAGTCGCTGCAGTATCAGCGCGTTCTGGTGCGTGGGCAATGGGACTACGATCACGAGATCGCACTTACCAGCCGCAGCCACAATGGCTCGCCAGGCGTGCACATCATTACGCCGATCATTCCCAACGGCATCGACAACGCCATTCTCGTCAATCGAGGGTGGGTTTACGCCCCCGACGCCGCCGTCATCGACTTCGATCGCTGGCGCGTGGAGGACACCACGGTATTCACCGCCTACGTCGAGCTATTTCCACCGCCAGCGGAGGGAGATTCTCGTTCCACCCGGTCGCCGCGCAGCTGGCACCGGCTCGACACCGCAGCGATCGGCCGCGATCTCCCGTATGCCATCGAGCCGTACTACGTCGTCGCGCTCCCGGACAGTGGCGTCGTGCCCGCGGCGGACCGCCCGGCGAGGCTCGGTATCCCGGCTATCGGAACCGGACCACACCTGTCCTACGCCGTACAGTGGTTCGCCTTCGCCACCATTGCGCTCATTGGCTCCGCAATCCTCGTCTGGCGGGACCGGCGCACCGGATCGGAATAACCGCGTGACGGTCGGAGGCGTTTGCGCGTGGCTCAAGGAACACCGCCGAGTGTATACTATCGATATTCTGCAGCGGTGCGCCTTCACGCGCCGCGCGTACGGGCAGTAGCGGGTAGGTGGACCCGAACCAATCTCCACGGAAACAAATCCATGGCCGATTCCTCCCAGGCTCTCGCTTCCGAACAGGAAGCGCGCGACGTCGCCGAGGCGGCGCGCGAGGAAGAGTGGACGCAGCCGAGCTTCGTTCGCGAGCTCTTTCTTGGCCGCTTTCGATATGATCTGATTCATCCGCATCCGCCTGACGACCCCGCCGAGGTGGAGCGTGCCCGGCCGTTCATGAACCGGTTGCGCGAGTTCCTCGAGCGGTATCCCAGCGATGAAATCGACGAAACGGGGCACATTCCGGAGCCGCTCGTGCAGGAGCTTCGCGACATGGGCGCGTTCGGTATCAAGATTCCAAAGGAGTACGGCGGACTCGGGCTATCGCAGACGAGCTACATCCGCGCGATGGCTCTGGTGACGTCCAAGGACGGCTCGCTTACCGCGCTACTCTCTGCCCATCAATCGATCGGATTGCCCCAGCCCCTCAAGCTTTTCGGCACCGACGCGCAGAAGGAGCAGTACCTCCCCCGCATGGCCAAGGGCTCGATCTCGGCGTTCGCGCTCACTGAAGTCGATGCCGGTTCCGATCCCGCCAACTTGCGTACCACCGCCACGCCGACAGCCGATGGCAAGCACTACCTGATCAGTGGCGAAAAGCTATGGTGCACCAACGGCACGCGCGCCGAGTTGCTCGTGGTAATGGCCCGCACGCCTGACGTGGTAGTCAACGGAAAACCGCGCAAGCAGATCACCGCGTTCATTGTCGAGACCGCGTGGCCCGGCGTTTCGATCAAGCACCGCTGCCATTTCATGGGACTCAAGGCGATTGAGAACGGCGTGATCGCGTTCGACAACGTGAAGGTGCCGGCCGAGAACATTCTGTGGGGAGAGGGCAAGGGACTCAAGCTCGCGCTCATTACTCTCAACACCGGCCGCCTGACGCTGCCTGCCAGCGCCGCCGGCGGCGCCAAGGCGATGCTCGAGATGTCGCGCACCTGGGCGAAGCAGCGCGTGCAGTGGGGGGCGCCGATAGGCAGGCACGAAGCGATCGCACAGAAGCTTGCCAGCATGGCGGCCTACACATTCGCCATGGAATCGATCGCCGAGCTGTCGAGCGCGCTAGCCGAAAAGGGAGAGTACGATATTCGCCTCGAGGCGGCGATAGCGAAGTTGTACAATACGGAAGCCGGTTGGCGAATCGTCGACGACGCCCTCCAGATTCGGGGGGGCAGGGGATACGAGACTGCAAGCTCGCTCGAAGCTCGCGGCGAACAGCCATTCCCCATCGAGCGCGGGATGCGGGACTTCCGCATCAACCTCATCTTCGAGGGGTCGTCCGAGATCATGCGGCTGTTCATCGCGCGTGAGGCGGTCGACCACCACTTCAAGACGGCATTCGATGTGGTGAATCCCAAGGCGAGCTCCGGGGAAAAATGGGCCGCACTCGGCCGATCGGCCAGATTCTATCCGAGCTGGTACGCTTCCAGGTGGTTAGGCGCCGGCCGATTCAAATCGTACGATGCTCCCGGCAGGCTGCCGCGTCATTTGCGTTACATCGAGGGGACCACCCGGAAGCTCGGTCGCGCAATATTCCACGCGATGGTCCGCCTCGGCCCCAAGCTCGAGAAACGGCAGATGGTGCTGTTTCGCGCGGTAGACATCGGCGCCGAGCTGTTTGCGATGTCGGCGGCGTGCAGTCGCGCCCAGATGCTGTCGGAGCGCGGCGACAAGAACGCGGTGGTGCTCGCCGACCTCTTCTGCCGGGAATCGAAGCTCCGAATCGCCGACTTGTTCCGCAATCTCTACGGCAAGAACGATGGTATGCTGTACAAGACGGCTCAACGGGTAATGGCCGGCGAGTTTGCCTGGCTGGAGAGCGGCATAATCGGCATTCCCGAGTTCACGCCGAAGTCGGGCGGCGTGCCATCCGGAGCGACTGTCCCGGAAGAGGAGGCGGCGGGAGTCGGAGATTAGCGCGCGGGCAGGTGCTGATCTTCGAAGTGCGAAGTGTGAAAGAAGTGCGAATTGCGAAGGGCGAAAGAACTGCGAATGGCGAATTGCGAGGGGCGAGACGGGATTCTCGCCCCTCGTATCATTCCACACTGTCGCGAGCCGCGTTATGCGGTGCCCCTCGGCGCGTGGAGTGTTATCGCTCGCTTCCGTACGCCGTATACCCCTCATCGGCGATCGCCTC
>JBPCLX010000156.1:0-3877 GCA_051002815.1 Gemmatimonadaceae bacterium | reverse complement strand
AGTGCGGTTCGGGCTGGAGCATACCGGAAAGCGCGGCGGCGGGAGGGCGATCTACTACTACGTGGGCCGGAGTGCTCGGATCTATCTGATCGCCGTGTACAAGAAGTCGGTCAGCGAAGACATTTCGCACGGCGTCAAGCGCCGACTCGAAAACCTGGCGAGAATTCTCAATGAGCTTGGCTAGCGGGTCGACAGAGCCATTTCATGGGGTTGGCCCCGAGGAGGCGAGGAGCGAGCGATGGGGAGAAAGGGCCAACGCGCGAGCGAGTTCGAGCGTACACTGCTTCGCGGGATGGAGGAGGCCGTGGCCGGCGCTCGCGGAGTGGCGAACCCTACGCGCATGTATACGGTCGGTCGACTCAAGGCGTCCGAGCAGTCGATCTCGAGGCCCCCGACTTACACCAAGGAGAGGATCATTGCGATCCGGAAGCGCATGGGGGTGTCGCAGCCCATCTTTGCCGACGTGCTGAACGTGAGCACCCCTACGGTACGCGGCTGGGAACAGGGCGTCCGGGAGCCGGAGGGCCCGTCGTTGCGGCTGCTCGAGTTGGCGGAGCGGGAGCCGGTGATGCTGCTCGAGTTGTCGGGAATCCGTGGCGCGGTGAGGGCTGCGGCGAAGAAGAGCAGTTCGAGGCGTGCCAGCCCCGCCAAGCGTCCGGCGGCACTGGTCAGGAGCAAGTAGGCTCAGCGCGAGGGAACGGGACAAACGCGCGAAGGAATTCCCCGAATCGCAGCTGGCTGGAGCCCCCCCCAGACGTCAGGCGTAAGGCGTCAGCGCTTCGGCCGCGGAAAAACGAACACCGGGACACGTGACCGCTTGACCACACTCTCGGTCACGCTGCCCATGACCAGATGGCGGAAGCCGGTTCGGCCGTGTGTTGCGACCGCGATCGCATCCGCGCCGTTCGCGTCGGCGTAGTCACAGATCTCCTCCGCCGCGTTTCCGCCCACCACCTGATCGACGCGAATGTCGAGGTCGGCTCCGAATGCGCTGCGTCGCTGCTGGAGCCGCTCGCGGAGCGCTTCCGGGTTCGCCGGGAGATCCACGTTGACCAGCGGCGGCGCGAAGGGAGCGCCGTGCGGAATCGCCTCGAGCCTCTCCACCACGTGGAGGAGCGTGATGCGTGCGCCGAGCGAGCGCGCCAGGTCCGCGACGGGGGCGACGCAGCTCAACGACTCATCGGACAGGTCGGTAGCGACGAGAATGTGGCCGATCTTCATGCGGTAACCTGCCGATCGTGAAAGGAGACGGGTCTTTGGCTGGCGTACGGGTCGGTGAACATGCACTGGCCGAGCGCGGGGTGCAACGGTCCGGAAGGTGCTCACCCGGCGCGCGGGATGCGAGATGCGAGAACGCAGGATGCCAACCCCGCGCCCCGCGTCGCGCGTCCCGCAACCCGCCGCCTACCTAGCTCGAGCACGTCGTCCACCGGCACCCCCGGGGCCTCCTCCAGCTCGAACAGCAGCAGGTCGGCGAGCGAGGACTGCGTGCCCTCGATCATGGAGGACAGGACGGCCTTCTTGCGAACGTAGCTGTAGAGGAAGATCGAGGTATCTGGGAGGAGTGCGTCGAGATTGTCTAGGCGGCCCGGCGCGAGAACGGCGCGCTCGAGGGCCTGGGGGACCGCCATGCCATCCTTGCGCGGATCGCTCTCCGCGGCCCAGCCTCTCGTCAGGCGAATGATCGCCTGCGCGCCGCCGACCGCGTGCCCGTTGACGGCCTGCATCGGGGCGGCCGCGCACGGTGAGAAGCAGCGCTACTCGCGCGGCGGTCGCGCCCGCTGCATCTTTGCGCCGCCATTTCACCGGGAGCACGATGCGAACGCAAAGCCGGGTGTGCATGCTCGCCCTCGTCGTCGCCCTTTGCGGCTGCGCCGCGGAAATCCATGAGGCGCCGGAGCCCGCGGGCAGCGACCTGCTCTACGTATGGGCCGGCGATGCGGATGAAGACGCGCCGGATTTCCTGGCGGTGATCGACGCCGCGCGCGCCTCGCCGACGTACGGCAGCGTACTTCACACCGTGCCGGTCGAAGAGCGCGGCCAATGGTCGCACCACACGGAGTACGAGCTCACGCCGGGGCGCACGCTGTTCGCCAGCGGGTGGGGTACCGGGAGCACGTTCGTGTTCGACATGGCGGATCCGCTCGCCCCCAGGGTGGCGAACGTCTTCACAACGCGCGGCGGCTACGCCTATCCGCACAGCTACGCCCGCCTCCCTAACGGCAACGTGCTCGCCACCTTCCAGGCGAGCGGCGATGGGTACGGCATGCCCGGCGGGCTCGTGGAGCTCACCGATGCCGGCGAGTTCGTTCGCGGCGTGAGCGGCGTGTCGCCCGACGTGCCGGCGAACGAGACCTGGACCTACAGCCTGCTCGTGCTGCCCGATCTGGACCGCGTCGTGACGACCAACACGCGGATGGGGCTCGTGAGCGAGTGGAAGTCGCAGATGCGCGCCGCGGTGGACACCTCGCACCACCACGTGAGCCAGGATGTGAAGTCGACGCACGTGCAGGTCTGGCGCCTGTCCGATCTCGCGCTGCTGCACACGCTGAAGCTCCCGCCCAACGAGGCGGGGCAGAATGCCTGGACGGCCGAGGCGCGGCGGCTGGCGAACGGGGATGTCTACGTGAACACGTTCAGCTGCGGCCTGTACCGCCTCGCGGGCCTGGACACCGACGCGCCGACCGTCGCGCCGGCGCTGTTCTCGCCGTACGAGCCCGGGAAGTACTGCGCAGTGCCGGTGACCATCGGCAACTACTGGATCCAGCCCTCGTCCACCGAGCGCGCGATCGTCGCGTTCGATCTGAGCGACCCCGTCAACCCGCGTGAGGCATCGCGCCTGACGCTCGATTCGGCGTTCGCCGCGCCGCACTGGATCGCGGCCGACCCGACAGCGTCGCGACTCGTCGTCACGTCCGACGAGGGGGTGTGGGTGCTCCTGGTGGATGTGGATCCGGCGACGGGTGCGATGGTGCTGGACGAGACTTTCAGCGACGGAGGGGCTTCAGGCGCGGGGTTGAACTTCAACCGCGCGGAGTGGCCGCACGGCAAGGGCGGGACGGCCATGCCGCACGGGGCGGTGTTCGGGTCGCGGGTGCGGCGGTAGGCGCGTGGCCCTTTCCACGCCGCTCCGTCGCAGCCGGTGGGCTGCACCGTGTCGACAGGGAGCGGTTCGCCAGACCGCGATCTACCGCGCGGGTGCTTCCTGATACGAGGAACTCGGTCTGGAGCGCCCACTGTTCGGCGATGATGGGCGTAAGGGGGCAAGCCGTCGCGCGCATGGACGATCGCCGGCTGCAGGGTCTGCGCGAGGGTGCGTCGCCCGTGGCCACGCGGAGGAGCGCGTCAGCGTCGGCGGCGGGGCGACGAGCCGGAGGAGCGTCTCCGCCCATCGCGGCGCCCTGTCACGGCTCCGGAGGCAGGAGGGTGGACCTGACGAGTCCCTTGTCTTCCAGGCGCGCGAGTGTGGCATAGCCGGATCCGACCGACACTCGGCGGCCGGTGCGCCTACTATGCGCGCTGTGCCGCTCTCCTGGCCGCGACGGCGAAGTGCAGGAAGTATCGGCTGAGGCTCGCCGCCGAGTCCGTGGCTGTGCCTGCGTCGCTGCCTAGCAGAAGATTGCAGAACTCCTCGCGCGCACGAATCACTTCCCGACGGGCCGGCCCGCGCCACCGGTCATCCGCTGCGGTGAGGTCGAACAGCTCCAGCGCCCGATCGATCGCGCGGTCGCGACGTTCGACCCGCCCACTCGCGGCGGCACGGATGGCCCGGTCGACCTCGCTGCCGACGTTGGCGAGCTGCTCCATCAACGTCAGCTCCATCCAGCGTCCACCGGCGAGCCGTTCATGGACGGCCATCAGTCGGCGACGAGCGAGT
>JBPCLX010000155.1:0-2627 GCA_051002815.1 Gemmatimonadaceae bacterium | reverse complement strand
CGTCACCACCAGCCACGCTGCCAGAATGCCGAGCTCCGGCGCCACTACACGCCAACCGGCCCCTTCGAGCATCGTCAGGCGAAGCGCGTCGTTCGCCGCGGTGAGTGGCAGCGCCTGGATCACCGGCTGGATTCCGGCTTTCGCCGGAATGACGCGGCTTTCGTAGCAATGACGGGGTTGGGCGCGGCGACTACCGCGAAACCATCGCTCGTGAGTGGCGTAGGTTGAGTCATCACCCCGCTATTCGCACCGCAGTCCGTTCCAAACGCTCGCCAAGCTTGGCAGCAACTTACGCAATCTGTGGATCGGAGCCGTCCCATGGTTTCCTTGCTCACCGTCGCCCTTCTAGCCGTCCAGTCCGTCTCCGTTTCTATCGGTGAGGCGCAGGACAGCATCCGCCGCGATTCCGTTCGTGCCGCGCGCCAGGCGCGAATGGACTCGATAAGGGAAGCAAGAGAGGAGCGCACGCCGCGCCGGATTGCCGTGACATCGGCCCATCTCGCGTCCGCCTTCCGTGACAATGCTGCCCGGTCACTGCTCGACCAGGCGCGGATCGCCCGCGTCCGGCATGACTCATCACTGGTGAGTTACGACGCGACTTCGTACATGCGTACCAGCGTCGGTCTCGGACTCCGCCGTTTCGGCCGGGACCGGCTTCTGTTCCGGCAGGAATCGGTGGGTCGGGTCAGATGGCATCGCGATCGAGGCGCGTGGGTGGATGTGATCGGCACGCGGTCGGTGGTGCCGCTGGCGGAGGGGTCGCGTGAGGTTCAGAGCGAAATGGAAGACAACATACCCATCCCTTACTATCCCGGCCGCGACGCCCTCTGGGTCGGGCGGGAAGTCGTACGGCGCGAGGTCGACGACCGCGAGATCGTGCACCCGCTCGCCATTGGCAGCGAAGCCTACTATCGTTATGCGACCGGTGACTCGGTGAGCTTCGAGCTCCCCGACGGTTCGGCGATCCGTCTACGCGAATTGCGGATCGAGGCGCGCGAGCCCCGCTGGAATCTCATCGTCGGCTCGTTCTGGTTCGACGTGGCCTCGGCGCAGCTCGTCCGCGCTGCCTATCGCCTATCCATTCCGATGGACATCGTGATGGTGGCGGAGGAAGATGGCGACGACGACATCCCGCGCTGGCTGCGGCCGATGACGGCGAACATCTCCGGCATCACCATTGAATACGCGCTGCATCGCGGGCGCTGGTGGCTGCCGCGGATGCAGTATGCCGAAGGGCAGGCACAGGTGAGCGTGATGCGGGTGCCGTTCAAGCTCGAGCAGAGCTTTCGCTATGCAGGCGTCAACGGCATCGATACGCTGCCGGCGTTTCCACTCGTTGCCGGTACGCCGCTGGCAGATTCGGTCGCGCATGACGATTCCGTGGGCCGGATACGGCGTCGCGTGATCGAAACGGACGATGCATCCATTGCACGGCACCGCGGTCCCGGGGGGATGCAGGTGATCACCCGCACGCCGACCGATACGATTGCTCTCGCCAACGCACCCGAGCTTCCCGGCTCGATCTACGATTCGGGCGAGGAGCTGTTCTCGCGGGCGGACGCCGAGGAGTTGATGAAGGGGCTCGACTTCGGGCTTCAGGCCGGCTGGAATCCTCAGGCGCCGGTGCTGCTGCTGCCGCCGGGCTCGGGGCTGCTCAGGTACAATCGTGTCGAAGGGCTTTCGGCGGGTGTCGGGGTGGAGCAGCGCTTCGGGCGGGGCTACATGGGTGCGGGCACGATCCGGCTCGGCACCGCCGATTTCGAGCCCAACTTCGAGCTCGCGCTGATGCGCGGCAGCGGCCGTGATTCGTTAGGTGTGGCGGCGTATCGCCGCCTGGCGGTGGCCAACGACTGGGGCGATCCGCTCGGATTCGGACCGTCGCTCTCTTCGTTCCTGTTCGCGCGCGACCAGGGGCTGTACTACCGCGCCGGCGGTATCGAGTTGCGAGGGATTCGCCAGCGCGAGGGAGCGCTACTCTGGCGGGTGTTCGCCGAGCGGCAATGGCGGGCGAACGTCGAGACCCAGCTGTCGTTGCCGAACTTGTTCAACGACACGCGGTTCATTCCCAACATCGCCGCCAATGCCGCCGATCTGGCCGGCGCCTCGATACGGTACAACCGGACGCTTGGCTTCGATCCGCGCGGCTGGCGCGCGCTCTCGGATCTCCGCCTGGAGGGAGCGATCGGCGACTTCGAGTTTGCCCGCGCGGTAGCAGATGTCACCGTGTCGCGCAGCATAACGAGTCGGATCGGCGGCGCATTGACGGCGAGCGGCGGAGCGACGGCCGGTGACGTACCGGTGCAGCGGTTCTGGTATCTCGGCGGCGGGCACACGGTTCGCGGTCATCAGATCGGAACCATGGCCGGCAACGCCTTCTGGATGGGGCGCGCCGAGCTGGGCATGGGCAGCGTGGCCGCCCGCCCTGTCGTCTTCTACGACGTGGGATGGGCCGGTGACCGGTCGAACTTCGATTCGCCCGGCGTGCCCCTTCAGGGGGCCGGCGTAGGCGCCTCATTCCTCGATGGCGTGCTGCGATTCGATCTGGCGAAGGGGATTCGTCCGGTTAACGGCTGGCGCGCGGAGTTCTACGTCGAGGCCAGGTTCTGAAATACTCGGGAATAGGGAAT
>JBPCLX010000154.1:0-3045 GCA_051002815.1 Gemmatimonadaceae bacterium | reverse complement strand
ACCAGGAGAACCCGAAGACGACGCTGGCTTCGTCGGAGGTGGTAAGTACCGCGTCGATGCAAACGCCGTCTTTCCCGTTGAGCATGGCGACGATCAGCGGCACCGACCGGCTTCCCCGCGTCGCCCGACCCACTAGGTAGGCACCCTTGTTACGATAGAACACGGCGTCGAGCATCTCGAGACGTACGGCACCGGACTCGCCGGCCAGCGCGGCGTCGAGCGCATTGGCGAATACACCGGTATCCGCGGCGGCAGGTTCATCGGCGGTGGACCACGGTCCGCGCTCCAGCGCCCAGCGCGCCGCGCCTGCGTTCATCTCCGCGAACTCGCGTACGCGGACCTCGGCGCGCGCTGAATCGTCAGGCAGGGGTGAATCGGTATCGGTGAACTCCGTCTCCGGATCGACGCCGATGGTGCTGAACAGGCGGCGCGTTACCGAGTTGAAGAACGTGGCGGCGATTTCGGCATCGGCGCGGCCGGCGGTCGCGGCGGCGTAGGCAAGCTTCGTCTCGCGCCAGGCAGTGGCGGAGAGCAGCTCGCCGCCCTGCGCCCGGGCGACGCTCAGCGCCTGGTCTATGTGAGCCTTGTAGATCGCCAGCCGCTCGGCCGCGTCGCGTTGGGCTGCATGCCAGTCCCGCGCCATGAACCGCCCGGGCGCAAGCGCCGTGATTGCGTCGAATCGCTCGCGGAATGCGTAGTACAGGTCGCCGATCGGGCGGGCGAGCGCGCGGGACGGCCCTTTGCCGGTCATGTGCATTGTCGAGTACATTCCCGCCGGGACGGCCGTCGTCCCTGAGCCGGACGCCCTGCCGCCACCGCGGTTCCACCCACGCGAGCCCTCGACGGAACATGACTGCCACGACGACCACCCCGAGCTACACCTCGCTCACCCCGCCGGCGGCGGGGGAGCCAATCACCATGCGCCAAGGCACGCTTTCCGTGCCCGACCAGCCGATCATCCCTTTCATTGAAGGAGACGGCACCGGACCCGACATCTGGCGCGCGTCGCAACACGTCTTCGACAACGCGGTACGGCGCGCCTATGGCGACGACAGACGGATCAACTGGTTCGAGGTGCTGGCCGGCGAGAAGGCCAAGAACAAGCTCGAGAGCTGGCTGCCTGACGATACGCTGACTGCCATCCGCCATCACCTGGTGGCGATCAAGGGGCCGTTGACGACACCAGTCGGCGGAGGGTTCCGGTCGCTCAACGTAGCGCTGCGCCAGCAGCTGGATCTCTATGCCTGCGTCCGCCCCGTCAGGCATTTCGCCGGCGTGCCCTCCCCGGTCAAGCGGCCGGAAGATGTGGATATGGTCGTGTTCCGCGAGAACACCGAGGACATCTACGCGGGAATCGAGTACCGCGCCAGGAGCGAGGAAGCACGCGGACTCATCGCCTACCTGCAGAACGAGCTCGGAGCCACGATCCGTTTTCCGGATACGAGCGGCATTGGCATCAAGCCGATCTCTGAGGAAGGAACCGCACGGCTGGTACGCGCGGCGATCCGGCATGCGGTGAAGCAGAAGCGCAAGAGTGTGACACTCGTTCACAAGGGCAACATCATGAAGTACACCGAGGGCGCGTTCCGCGACTGGGGGTACCAGGTGGCGAAGACGGAATTCGGTGCCAACGATCATGAAGGCGGGCCATGGCAAGTGCTTCCCGAGGGGATCATCATCAAGGACGTGATCGCCGACGCATTCCTGCAGCAGATCCTGACGAGGCCTCGCGATTACGACGTGGTGGCTACGCCTAATCTCAACGGTGACTACATCTCCGATGCACTCGCCGCACAGGTAGGCGGAATCGGCATCGCGCCTGGCGCGAACATCAACTACATCACCGGACACGCGGTGTTCGAAGCGACTCACGGAACCGCCCCCAAGTATGCGAACAAGGACATGGTGAACCCGGGATCGCTGATTCTCTCGGGTGAGATGATGTTCCGCTATATGGGCTGGGACGAGGCCGCCGACCTGATCATCCGCGGGCTGCAGCGCACCATCGAGCAGAAGCGCGTCACGTACGACTTCGAGCGGATGATGGAAGGCGCGACGAAGTTGTCGACGAGCGAGTTCGGCAAGGCGATGGTCGGAAATATGGAGTGATTCGGGAAGAGGACGAGGTGCGAAGTGCGAATGCGAAGTGCGAAGTGCGAAGTCCAATGGTCTTCAACCGGAACACCCTCGACCCTCGACCCTCGACCCTCGACCCTCGACCCTCGACCCTCGACCCTCGACCCGCTCAGTTACCAACCGTCGCCAGCCTGGCGAGAGATCGCTGGCGCGGATCGATAGGCTCCGGTGGGGGGAGCTCTCCCTCCGCCTTCGCGTTCCCCGGTTGCAGGCCGCGAACAAGGTCGCGGAGTTGCGCGGAACCGGCGAGCAGTTCGCTCGAAGCGGAGTTCATCTCCTCGCACGCCGCGCTCTGCTCCTGAGCGCTGGCGCAAACCTCCTCGGCCGCGGCGGCGTGACCTTCTGCCGTCCGGGAAATGGACGCGATCCCAGCCGCGGCAGTCATCACGGACGCCGCATTCTCCTGCGCCGCCCGGGTCACGCGCCCCGCCGCCAGTCGCGTGCGCTCGGCGGATTCCGTGATCGTCGTCAGGGCACTGTCGAGCTCCAACGATACCCGCTCGATCTCGCCAACCTTGGAGACGCCGGCTTCCATGGCCTTGGACGTGCTTCCCACCCGTGAGCTCACCACGTGCGTGAGCTGTACGATGTCGCGTGCCGCGCCCTGCGCCTGCTCGGCGAGCTTGCGCACCTCGTCGGCAACGACGGCAAAGCCGCGGCCGGCATCTCCCGCCCGGGCTGCCTCGATAGCCGCGTTGAGCGCCAGCAGATTCGTCTGCTCGGCAATCTGGCTTACCGAGGTAACGAATCCATTGATCTCGGTAGTCGTGCGGTTGAGCGTGGTGGCCTCGGCGGCCGCCCGTTGCACCACGCCGCGCATGTCGACGAGTATTCCTAACGCACGTTCTATCTGCGCTCGCTTCGATTCGGCCGATGACTCGATCTCCTGCGCAAGCTGCTTGACCTCGT
>JBPCLX010000153.1:0-8038 GCA_051002815.1 Gemmatimonadaceae bacterium | reverse complement strand
CGTCTCTTCTGTTATGTCGACCGGCAATCATCATTGTGCCGCTGGGCGAGGCGGCCGAATCACTAAGGGCGCTGCTGCGCAGCAGGTTGGAAGGGGAATCGCGGTAATCCTCGATGTTCATCCCAGCCGAGCCGCCCTGCATCGCGTGGGCGAGGGGCGGAGTCAGGTGAACCACAGAGGACACAGAGGACGCAATCGACCGCGGGCGGACCTGAGTTCAGCGCACTGTGCTTTTACGTTTTGTCACCACGACAAAAGCCCGGGTCCAGCCCACCACGGTTCTGGGTTCCGGCTTTCGCCGGAATTACGGCTCGGCAAAGCTGCTAAAAGCCGTGCTCCCGCCTCTTTGTTCTGGCTACGCCGAGAGCAGCTCTTCAATCCGCGATACGATGAGCGCAGCGTCAGGCAGCACCGCATCCAGCAGCACCGGATGATACGGCATCGGGATGTCGTTGGGCGCGATCCGCTGTACAGGGGCATCGAGAAACCAGAAGGCATCCGCCGCTACCGCCGCCGCGATCTCGGCGCCGAAGCCCGCCGTCATGTTGTCCTCGTGCACGATCAGGCACCGCCCCGTCTTCTTCACCGAGTCGAGGACCGCCGAGCGGTCCCACGGCGCCACCGTGCGCAGATCGATCAGCTCCACCCGCGCATCGAAGCGTGTCGCAGCCGCGGCTGCCCGGTGCACCATCGCGCCCCACGTCACCAGCGTCAGGTCCGATCCTTCCCGTACCACCCGCGCTTGGCCTAACGGAAGCAGGTACTCGTCGCCGGGGTAGCGCGCGCTCCCCTCACCGGTCATCAGCAGTGAACGATGCTCGAAGAACACCGTTGGGTTGGGGCTGCGCATCGCCGCGCGCAGCAAACCCACCGCGTCCGAGGCGTTCGAAGGCATTGCCAGCTGCCAGCCGTAAGCGTGCGCGAACCGCACCTCGTCGCTCAGGCTGTGCCACGGATCGCCCACATCCTTGCCGAAGCCGCCCGGCATGCGCACAACGATCGGCGCCGCGAACCGGTTTGCCGTGCGCCAGCGCATGGTTCCGCAATTGTTCAGCTGCTCGGTGGCGGGGTCGGCATACTTGCGGAACTGAATCTCGGCCACCGGCACCAGCCCGCTGATCGCCATCCCTACCGCGCGCCCGATGATCCCCTCCTCGGACAGACTCGTGTCGAACACGCGCTCGGCGCCGAACTGCTTCTGGAGCCCCTCCGTCACCAGATGCACGCCACCCTTTCGACCCACGTCCTCGCCAAACACGACCACCCTGGGATTCACCTCCAGCTCGTGACGCAGCGTGCGCCTGACCGCTTCTGCGAACCGCAGCCGGTCGCCTTCTTCGTGCGACTCGTCGGTGCCTCCCAACGCTTCGCGTTCGGCGCGCGGCATTCCTCCGAACGCCTGATCACTGCCGGAGGAGTCGTCGGCGTACACGTACTGCGCTATGCGTGCCGGATCGGGGAGCGGCCGCGCGCGCGCGTTGGTGAGCGCCGACTGGACGTCCCGCTCCACTTCCGCTTCCAGCTCCCTCCACTCGTCAGGCGAGAACAGCGCCGGAACGAGGTATTCCTCGAGCCGCGGGAGAGGGTCGCGCTGCTCGTCGGCGGCGATCTCAGCTTCGGTGCGGTAGCCTCGCTGGTTGTCGGGGCCCGAGTGGCTGCACAGCCGCGGCACCGTAAGCCGCACCAGTGCCGGCCCCTCTCCTTCCCTGACGTAGCGCACGGCCTCGGCGAGCAGCCCGGACGCTTCATGCGGATCGGTCCCGTTGCCGGCGCTGACGAAAAGATTCTCGAAGCTCGCCAGGTTGCGCGCTATGTCGCCGCCCGGCGTCTGCATGTCGCCCGTAACGGAGATCCCCAGGCCGTTGTCCTCAATGTAGAAGAGCATCGGCAGCCGGAGCGTCGTCGCCATCGTCAGCGCAGACCAGAAGCCGTTGGTGGCGACCGACGCTTCGCCGCCCAGCGCGATCCCTATCGAGCCGGCGTAGCTCTCATCGCCTAACACGTCGCGGTGGTAGGTGATCGCCTGCGCCCAGCCGGCGGTCGGCGTGTACTGCGATCCGACATCCCCCGACATGGGGAGCACGATCGGCCCAGCATCGTTCGGCAGATTACACACGACGCCGATGTCGCGGCCATCGCTGAAGCCGCCCGCGCGGCCCAGGGGGCTTCCGAGGGCATCTTCCAGCGTCAGGCCCAGGGTGAGCAGAAACGGGCGGGAACGATAGTAGGCTCCCGCCGCGTCGTGGCGCCCATCGATCAGCGATCCGAGGATGATCTGAGCCACGTCATGCCCGCGCGCCGAGAACTGGTAGAGCACCAGGTGCTCCTTCGGCACTGTCGCGCGGTTGCGGTTGGTCGCTTCCTCTACCTCATCCAGCGCCCGGGAGGCGAGTACGTCATACGCAATTCGCCGCCAGTCGAATCCTGATCGTGGCTCGCGACCAGCGGAGCGCGAGGGTGCCTTGGATCCCTTGGACGAGCGGCGCGGGGGTGACTTGGATGCCATGGTCGGAATGTCGCTATTGAATGCGCTCGAGGCGAGGGATGGAGATGAGGGATGCGGGATGCGCGACGCGCGACGAGGGGGGTGCAAGTACAGGATTCCCACACCCGCCGCCCGCATCCCGCATCCCTCGTCCCTCATCCCTCATCCCTCACCCCTCACTAGCACGCGATCCACCCGACGGCCGTCCATATCCACGACCTCCAGCACGAAGCCCGCGAGTCGCACGGTATCGCCAACGTTGGGAACGTGCCCCACCAGCTCCAGAACGAGTCCACCAAGCGTTCGGCTACCGCGCGCCTGCTGTCCACCAGGGAGCAGCTTGGCGCCCATCGCCTGCTCCACATCCTCGAGAGGAACGGTGCCGTCCACCAGCCAGGATCCGTCATCGCGCCGGACCATGTCGCTCGCCCGGCGGCCAACCAGTCCCGGAACGTCGGCCACGAGGTCGCCGAGGATGTCGTTCAGCGTGACCACTCCCTGTACAGAGCCGTATTCGTCGAGTGCGACCGCCATGTGAACCTCCGACTGGCGAAATCGCTGCAGCAGTTGGAGCACCGGCATGTTGGCCGGCACGAAGTGCGGCTCGCGGAGCAGCGCACCGACGTCGAGGGGGCCACCCGACAGGCATTGCGCCAGCAGGTCGGTCGCACGCACTACTCCTTTCACATGGTCGACATCGCCATCGCACACCAATAGCCTGGAGTGACCGGACCCCACCAGCGAATCATGGATCGTCTCGGCCGTGTCATTCGCTTCGATCCAGTCGATGTCGGGGCGGGGCGTCATCACAGCGCGAACCTGCCGGTCGCCCACGTAGAACACGCGCTCCAGAATGTCCTCTTCCGTCTCGTGCACCACGCCCGCACGGGCACCCTGCGCAATGAGAGCACGAATATCCTGCTCCGTCACCTCCGACTCCTCGGCAGGCCCGACGCCGAAAAGCCGGGCTATTGCGTTGGTCGAGGCGCTCAGCACCGCGACGAACGGTCGCGTGATGGTGGCCAGGCGCTGCATGGGCCGGGCGATGCGCATGGCGATGCCTTCCGGGTTGGCCATCGCGATGCGCTTCGGCACGAGCTCGCCAACGACTAGCGTGAAATAGGTGATCACCCCGACAATGAGAACGAACGCGACGGTGTCTGCATAGGGCGCTAGCCACGAGATTGTGGACAGTGGCTCGGCAAGGAGTCTGGATAGCCGGGCACCTCCCAACGCACCAGCCAGGATTCCCACCAGCGTGATACCTATCTGTACAGCCGACAGAAAGTCCGTCGGCTCCTTCTTGAGGGCGACCGCGGCTCGTGCGCGCTCGTCCCCCGTATCCGCCAGATGCGCGAGGCGCGATTGACGAGCCGTGACGACGGCTATCTCCGACATCGCGAACAGTCCGTTGGCAACCAGGAGCAGCAGGATAGCCAGGCTCTCGAATAGAATCTGCATGGACGAAAGGGAATTAGAGAGGTTTGGACAGTCTATGGAACAATTGTTGACTGGCTATTCTGACCATCAGCCAGACTCCGGAATTATCTTGCAATCATGACGTATCAACTAATTGCGGTCGATGCAGCCGAGGGCGTGTTGACGATCACCTTCAACCGTCCCGACGTACTCAACAGCTTCAACCGCGCCATGGCGCTCGAGGTGCAGCGGGCGCTGGCGTACGCTGCCAGCGACTCCGCCGTGCGTGCGGTGCTGATCACCGGTGCGGGCCGCGGCTTTTGCGCCGGCCAGGACCTCACCGAAGCGCTTCCACCCGGCAATGCACCAATGCCCGACATCAGCGAGATAGTCAGGTCGAGCTATAATCCAATCATCCGGGCAATCCGCAACCTGGAGAAGCCGGTGATCTGCGCGGTTAATGGCGTGGCCGCCGGCGCCGGGGCCAATCTCGCATTCGCCTGCGACATCACCCTCGCCGCGGAGGATGCTAGCTTCGTCGAGAGCTTCGCCAAGCTCGGGTTGATCCCCGATACCGGTGGAACCTTCTTCGTCCCGCGGCTCGTTGGACTACAGCGGGCGACGGGGATGTTCTTTCTCGCCGAGAAGATTTCGGCGGAGAAGGCAAGGGAGTGGGGGCTCATCTGGGATGTGGTGCCCCGAGCGGCATTGTACGACACGGCGTTCAACATGGCGAAGTCGCTTGCGTCGCAGGCCACGCGCGGTTTTGGGCTCACCAAGCGGGCGTTGAATCGTTCGTTCGGAAACGACTTCGATGCGCAGTTGGAGGTGGAGGCCGAGGCGATGCAGGAAGCTGGTCGAACGAAGGACTACGCCGAGGGTGTGCGCGCATTCCGCGAAAAGAGGCCGCCCGTCTTCAAGGGCACGTGAGGCTGGGTGACGCAAGGCAAGGGCGTAATCGGCGTGGTGGGAGCGGGAGCGATGGGGGCAGGCATCGCCCAGGTCGCGGCGGTGCATGGTCACGAGGTCGTGTTGGCGGATGCGCAGGCGGCGGCGATCGACCGCGCGAAGCTTGGGCATGAGAAGGCGATGGCGCGGGAGATCGAGAAGGGGCGCCTGACGAAGGCCGCTGCCGGCGCGGCGCTCGCCCGCTTCACCTACATCGCCGGAGTCGAGGGAGGGAAGACCTCCGCGTTCGCTCCGTGCGAGCTGGTCATCGAGGCGGTGGTCGAGGATCTGGCTGTCAAACGGACGGTGTTCGAGGCACTCGAGGCGGTGGTAACACCCGACGCAGTGCTCGCGTCCAATACGTCCTCCCTGTCCATCGCGGCGTTAGGTTCGAATCGTGAGCATGCCGGCAGGGTGATCGGCGTGCACTTCTTCAATCCGGCGCCGGTGATGCCCCTGGTGGAGATCGTTCCTTCCATAACGACCACACCGGAAGTGACGTTTGCGGTGCGCGCTCTCGTCGACAGTTGGGGAAAGACGACGGTGATCGCGTCGGACACGCCGGGGTTCATCGCCAATCGTATTGCCCGGCCGTTCTACGGTGAGGCGCTTCGCATGCACGAGGAAGGGATAGCCGACTGCGCTACCATCGACTGGGCGATGCGTGAGCTGGGCGATTTCCGCATGGGGCCGTTCGAGCTGATGGACCTGATCGGACACGACGTCAACTTCGCGGTGACTTCTTCGGTGTTCGCGGCGATGTTCTACGATCCGCGTTACAGGCCGTCGGTGATCCAGCAGCGCCTTGCCGAGGCGGGGCTCCTCGGACGGAAGACGGGCCGCGGTTTCTACGACTACCGCGAGGGCGCGGCGAACCCGGAGGCGAAAAAGGATGAGAAGTCAGGCAGGGCGATCGTCGACCGGATCGTTGCGATGCTCATCAACGATGCGGTGGACGCGGTACTGCTGGGGATCGCCTCGCCGGCGGACATCGAGCTGGCGATGACGAAGGGTGTCAACTACCCGAAGGGGCTGCTTGCGTGGGGCGATGAGATCGGAGCGGCAGAGGTGCTCGCCCGGATCGAGGCGCTGCAGGCCGAGTACGGGGAGGACCGCTATCGTCCCAGCCCGCTGTTGCGACGGATCGCGCGGGCCGGCGGGAAGCTGCTGCAGTGAGCACCGTATCGCCTGACGAGATGACGCTCGCCCGGGCCGTGGTCGAGAAGATGCTCGCCGTCGACGGATTCTCGCGTTGGCTGGGCGTGGAGGTGCTGGAAGTCGCCCCCGGACGCTCGGTGCTGCGCATGACCGTGCGCGACGAGATGATCAACGGGTTCGGGACGGCGCACGGGGGCATTGCCTATTCGCTCGCCGACAGCGCACTGGCGTTCGCGACCAACACCGGTGGCTTCATTTCGGTGGCGATGGACTGTACGATCAGTTATCCCGTTGCCGTCAGGTCGGGGGACTCGATTACGGCGACGGCCGTCGAACAGAGCACGACCAACAAGCTGGGGTTCTGCGCGGTCACCGTCCGCAATCAGCACGACGCGACCGTCGCGCACTTCCGGGGCACCGTATACCGCACGCCCAAGCAGCACTTTCCGGCGGGGTTGCCATGAGCAATGCATACATCGTCGATGGCGTGCGCACACCGGTCGGCAACCTTGGTGGCTCGTTGAGCACCATGCGCGCGGACGACCTGGCCGCGCACGCTATCTCGTCGCTGCTCGCGCGACACCCGGATCTCGATCAGGCGCGCATAACCGATGTAATTCTGGGATGCGCCAATCAGGCCGGGGAGGATAACCGCAACGTCGCACGCATGGCACTGCTGCTGGCCGGAGTGCCATTCAGCGTGCCTGGCGAGACGGTGAACCGCCTCTGCGCTTCGGGACTGAGCGCGGTCGCAAGTGCAGCGCGCGCGATCAAGACCGGTGAGGGCGAGCTCTACATCGCCGGCGGTGTAGAGAGCATGACCCGGGCGCCGTTCGTCATGTCCAAGGGGACGAGCGCGTTCGGGCGGGACGTACAACTGTTCGACACGAGCCTCGGCTGGCGATTCGTCAATCCGAAAATGAAGGCGTTGTACGGCACGGATTCGATGGGCGAGACGGCGGAGAATGTGGCCGAGCAGTATGGCGTGAGGCGGGAGGACCAGGATGCGTTCGCGGTGCGGTCGCAGCAGAAAGCCGCAGCGGCGCGTGAGTCAGGGAGGCTCGCGGAAGAGATCGTGGCAGTTGAGATCCCGCAGAAGAAGGGAGAGCCGCAGCGCGTGGACCAGGACGAGTTCATTCGACCAGGCACCACGCTGGAGATACTCGGCAAGCTCAAGCCGGCGTTCCGCACGGATGGCAAGGGGTCGGTGACCGCCGGGAATTCGTCAGGCTTGAACGATGGTGCGGCCGCGTTGCTGGTGGCATCGGAACGTGCGGTCCAGGAGCTGGGACTCACGCCACGGGCGCGCATCGTCTCCAGTGCGGCGGCCGGTGTGGAGCCGCGAATAATGGGGATGGGTCCCGTGCCGGCGAGCAGGCGGGCGCTCGAGCTGGCCGGCCTGACGCTCGAGCAGATGGACGTCATAGAGCTGAACGAGGCGTTCGCCGCGCAGTCGCTCGCCTGTTTGCGCGAAATGAAGATCGCCGACGACGACCCACGCGTCAATCCTAACGGTGGGGCGATCGCACTCGGCCATCCGTTAGGCATGAGCGGGGCGCGGCTGGCGCTCACCGCGGTGCACGAGCTTCACAAGCGGCAGAAACGGTATGCGCTGGCGACGATGTGCATTGGAGTGGGGCAGGGGTACGCGATGGTGCTGGAGAGAGTGTGAGCAATCGGGGAAGCGGGAAACGGGAAATGGGAAATGGGAAACGGCGGATCGTCGGGGTGTCGTGATTTACGAGTTCGATGGCTTCGTTCCCGTGGTGCACGAGAGTGCGTTCGTGCATCCACATGCGGCTGTCACCGGCAACGTGGTGATCGGGCGCGATGTGTACGTGGGGCCGGGCGCGGCGATCCGCGGAGACTGGGGAGGGATCGTCGTCGAGGATGGCTGCAATGTGCAGGAGAACTGCACCATCCACATGTTCCCCGGGGTGACGGTAGTGCTGGAGCAGGCGGCGCACATCGGGCACGGCGCGGTGGTTCACGGCGCGCGCATCTGCGCCAACGCACTCATCGGGATGA
>JBPCLX010000152.1:0-3398 GCA_051002815.1 Gemmatimonadaceae bacterium | reverse complement strand
AGCCTGTGGGCAACCCGCTCGTTCTCCGGGGTCCAGGGTCCGCGGCCGAGCAGGGTGTCATGCGAGAGGTCGCGCGCGAGCGAGGCGATGGCCGCCGTATCCGCGACCGTCGCGTCGGTGGGCGCCGGAGCGGGACGGGCGGGGCGGGAAGTCGAGCTGCACGAAGCAAGCATGGCCAGGCTCGACGCCACGATCCAGCGGCGGCGGCCCGCCGAATGTGATCGCCAACGCCTTGCGATGATTCTTCGCGACGCGCTCATGGTATTCCTCCCCGCTGTTCGATCAGCCGCATCGCCGGCTCGCTCACGAACATCCTGCTGTGAAATCGCTGTCCCCACGACAGCGGCGTGACGTTCCGGTACTCGTGCAGGATCTCGTGTCCGTATCCGGGGTGCAGCTGCTTGCGCAGGGAAGCGCGAACGTTAGGATCGGCGCCGTGGTCGAGCAGCAGTTCGGTAAAGGGGGCCGACTGCGGTTTTCTGCCCTGGTTCATTCTATAGTTGGGCTGCGAAACGACCGTGGCAAAGAGAGCGGTATGACCGCCGAAGCCGTCGCTGTCCACCGCCGCTCTGGCGTTCACATCGGCGCCCCGCTCGATCAGCCAGCGCCCGCTTTCGAGCTCGTCGTAGTCTACGCACATGTGGAGCAGGATGGTTCCGGAGAGCGGCGTTCCGTGTGTCGCCAGTACCTCGTCATGACAGCCTAACTCCGGTGGATAGATTTCCTCGTGAGTGAACCGGCGGCCGAGGAGACCAGGGTCGCGGACGAGATGCGCCTCCAGCAGGTCCAGCCGGCCGCGATGTACTGCCATCGTCGGAGTGTCGGGAAGCTGGACTCCGTGCTCGACGTACATCTCGAGAATGCGGTGCTTGGCTTCCGGATCCCTGCTGTCCGTCTCCAGCACCACGTCTACCGGTGCGCGGAGAACGCCATCATCGTCTCTTAACCGGGCACCCAGCTCGAACATCAGCTCCGTCCCCGATGCGCTCAAGGTGTAGGCGGGGCCATCCAGCGCATCGGCCGCAGGGCGTGGCGTACCGGCCATGGCGTGGAGCATGCGCGCCGTCCCGATCCTGCTCTGAAGCGTAGCCCGAGCGATTGCCGAGTGGAGGTCGTTGGCGCCTAGCTCGTGCAGCATGGTGATGATGCGGTCGCGGCCGAGGTTGGCGGCGTAGCTCATCGGCGGACCCCAGTTGCTGCTTTTCCGTATGAGCGCGTCCTCGTGCAGCAACTTCGGATGCCTTACGACGATCTCGCGAACTGCTTCGGCGTCGTCGCGCCAGATTGCGTCGATCAGCTTGCAGGCGAGCGCCAGGCGCGGCCAGCCTGACGCCTGGTAGCTCCGGGCAAGTACCAGCTGGGCATCGGCGAGCTTTGCGCTGGCGGGCTGAATCCTTTTCGGATGGTGGAGCTCGAGCTCCGCTACGGCAATCGGGTCGTTCGCACGAATGGCGCGGAGGAGGTCCCTGGCCTGGTGCTTCAGCTGATCGAGGCTGGGACGGACGGGCAAGTGGCGGTTCTGCATAACGAGCCTCCCTGTGACGTGCCCGTGGTCCGCGTTCATCGGGCGTAGAGGAGGTTCGTCGGAACCGGGAATGCAGCTGGACAACCAGGTGGACTCGGTCCTGTCCGCGGACGGGAGGCGCCCTGTACGCCCGAGTCCAGGATATCGTTTCTGCTGCCCGACCGTCAAGCTCTGGAGAACACCGCTAGTCGCCGTGCGGCAAGCCATCGAAGAATTCCACGACTCCGGTCTCCAGCGAATACTCGGCGCCGACGATGACCAGACCCTCGTTCTGGATGAGCTGTTCGAGGATATCCGAGCCGTGCCGGAGCTGGTTGGCGGAGACCCGAACGTTGGCTCGCACCGCTTCGCGGACCAGTGCCTCGTGGTCGTGTCTGAGATCCGTTGCGAGCAATGCCTCCACCGACGGGCGAACGCGATCGACGATCGAGCGGAGATTCCGCGACTGGTTCTCCGTTTCCTGGCTGAGCTCCTCTAGCGTGGCCAGAATGACTCCACATTGCGTGTGACCGAGTACGACGACCAGCCGCGTGTCGAACCGAGCGGCGGCAAACTCCACGCTGCCGATCTGGGACTCGGCGACGACGTTGCCGGCCACCCGGATCACGAACAGGTCGCCGAGTCCCTGCTCGAAGACGATCTCGGCGGGAACTCGCGAGTCGGAGCATCCGAGAACGATGGCGAACGGCTGCTGGCCGCCTACCAACCGCCCGCGCCTCGCGCGGCTGGCAAGCGTGTCGCCGCTTCGCACGTGGGATACGAAGCGACGGTTTCCGTCGCGCAGGCGCTCGAGCGCTTCTGTTGCCGGGATCATTCCACGCCTCATCCAGTGTCGTTGGTCGGATCGATCGCTAAAAGTCCGGAGGAAGGCGTGCGGGCGCAAGGTCGCCTTCGGATCGCGGCGCGTTCGGGAGGCGTAAGGTCGCGAGGGCATTTGCGGTGTTGCACCAACGAACGCCTAGCGTTATGGTGGCGAGGGCAACACTTCTAGTTGTCTTGCCACGGACAGTGCCATGGTCTCCTCGCAGCCCAGCTCGAGATCAGCTCACCGCGCGCCAGCGAACGTGGCGCTGAAGCTGACGCGTATACGCGGGTCCTTCCGTCCTCTGGATAACTTCTTCGCCGGCCGGCGTCGTCCCGCTTGCATGGCGCGCGCAGTTGGCCGATCCACTGTGCTTGACTATGGTTCGGGCATGACGAAGATCGAGAAACTCGAGCACGAGATTGCGGCTCTATCCACCGACGAGCTCTCGGAGTTCCGACTCTGGTTCATGGAGTTCGACGCCCAGGCGTGGGACGAGCAGTTCGAGCGCGACGCACAGTCGGGCGCACTCGATGCCCTGGCCGAAGATGCGCTCGCTGATCATCGCACCGGACGCTCTCGGCCGCTTTGATCCATCATGCGTCGGTGCAGGCCCATTCACCACACGGAATCACAGCGAGGACTTAATGGCGAGTGTTCTGGTCATCGGCGGGACTCTCTTCATCGGCCGCGTGCTGGTGGATCAGCTGCTCGAGCGCGGCGACGACGTGACGATCATGCACCGCGGTACTGGCACGCCCTTCGGCAGCCGTGTGCGGGAGATCCAGTGCGACCGCAACGATACTGCGGCGGTGAAAGCCGCACTCGAAGGCGAGAGATTCGACATCGTCTACGACAACGTCTACGACTGGCAGCGCGGGACCACCGCCGACCAGGTGCGCGCCGCCGCCGTCGCCGCTTCCAATGGCCTGCGTCGTTATGTCTTCATGTCGAGCGTAGCCGTCTACCCCGAGGGCGGTGTCTACGACGAAGATGCCCCGCTCGTACCGTCCGACTACCCGAACGTGTACGGCGCCCAGAAGGCGGACAGCGAACGGGCGCTCTTCGACC
>JBPCLX010000151.1:0-7310 GCA_051002815.1 Gemmatimonadaceae bacterium | reverse complement strand
GAAAGCAGAGCAAGTCGATCGACAGGTCGAAAAAGCGATCAATGGTGTCTTTCGCAGTCATCGCCCCTGCGTCGGAGCGCGGCAGCGGCGGCGCCTCGACCTCTTCGTCTGCGGCGCGCTCCTCGCGGAAAGTTGAACGGTTTCGATTGTCCATCTGAGAAGAGTGGTGCGATCAGCGTGATTGGAACTCGTTCCCCCGCCGGACGAATTGCTGCTTCACAGCACGCCGGCCCCGCACAAGGACGCGCCAGCGCGCGATCTGTTCCCAAAGAATAATGGACTGACGACGTTTCTACGAAGGGAGGTGGCGCGGGAAAATACCGGCCGCCAAACGGCGTTACCGCCGGGGATCCGGCTCTCCGAGCCCTACCGCTTCCAGCACTCGGCGATAATCGGATGACGATGGCAGAGTCGACACCGCCGATATGAACGCCGCGCGCACGGCGGGATCGCCGGCCACGCCGCGGCGCCCCAGCGCCACGAGCAGATTGGCCTTTTCGTAGCTGGACGTCAGTGCCTTGATCGCGGGCAGGAGCTCGATCGCAGCTGCCGCATCGAATTCCGGCCGTCGAATGACGAGTGCCAGGAGCTGGGAGAGCTCATGGGTGCTGGTTATGGTCATCGCCGCTCGCAGATATGCCTTGCGAACAGAGGCCTCGACGAGCCCGTTGCCGTTCGCGAACGCGGCAAGGGCCAGGGCGCGCTCATGGTGGCCGGTGATGCCTTCGGCGGCCTCGAGAAACATGGTCTCCGAACCGGGAACGATGTCGTCGCGGAGCATTGCGAGCAGGACGCGATGTCGCTCGAAGCTGCTACTGATTGTAGACGCCGAGCGAAGAATCGTTCTCTGCAAGCTGTCGTTGAGCACACCGCGCTCGACTACTGCGAGCAGAAGCTCGGCTTTTTCGTTGCTGCTAGAGATGCCAGCCGCGGCACGCGCCACTGCGATTAGCGTCTCGACGTCATCTTCGCGTTGATCCGCTGGAACCTGTTCCCTGGGTTGCGCTGCGAGGAGAGGCTCCAGATCGCTCGGGTCGAGCGCCACCAGCCGAGCGGTCGCAGGAGAAATGCCGGTCATCGTGTCGAGCTTCTGCGCAACCCGGCGGAGATCGCCCGACTCGAAAGGCGCCTCCTCGATGACTGGCACATTGGAAACCGCCGGCAGCATCACGCCGGGCGAAGGCGCAACGACGATGGTCCGGGCTTCGGCCGCCGATCGCTCTACCGGCCGCAATGCGCTGAGCGGCACCACCAATGCCAGCGCCACCACGGAGGCTCTCATTCTCAGTGCTCTCGTCACCGGCTCACGCGGAGTTGCGGCATCGAGAATCGCCAGGAGCCTCCCTTCCAGCTCGCCAGGCCTGGCCATGGCAAGTGCCGCGGCCGCCGTTTGCCGGGTTGCGACCGTGGTTCGCGCAATCTCCAGCAGGTCGCCGGCGTAGCTCGACGCGCGCGTGCCGGTCACCAGCACCAGGTCGTCGCAGGCGCGTTCACGCTCGGATCGCATGCCTCGCAAGGCAATCCAAACCAGCGGATTCGGCCAGAACATGGCGGCTGCCAGACGGGCGATGTCATGGCCGAGCGCGTCCCCGCGCGCCACGTGCGCCAGCTCGTGGACCAACACAGCCTCCCGGCGCTCGGCCGGCCAGCGATGGGCGTCCGCGGGGAGCAGCACGACTGGCACTCGCCAGCCCCACGTGAGCGGCACGCTCGTTCGCGCCGTAACCATGAGCAACACGGGCCGCCGAAGGCCTAACGTGGAGCCGATCCGCGCGGCGGCTCGCCACCAGGCGGGATCGTGTATCCGCCAAGCGCCAGCGGCCAGACGGCGGAGCCGCAACCGTGAACGAGCCACTTCAGCAAGCAGAACGAGTGCAACCCCGGCCCATAACGCGACCAGCGCGCTCCGCCAGCTCCAGTGGCGCTGCTCCCGGTCGCCAATTCGAGCGTGCGCGGCGGGCGCGTATACCGCCAGCTCTGTCGTCTCAGCTCGCTGCTGTAAATCGGAGGCTGTGACGCTCCCCATGCTCGCCACCACGTCGTCAGGCTCCCGGGCTGCCGGTCCGGCAGCGGCGGAGATGTACGCGGAGGTCGATGCCGATTGCAACGCCGGGGGTGGCAGAATTCTCAGTGAAAACGTCGGCGCCAGCGCGGTTGCCAGCGGAAGCACCAGCAGCGCCAGGAGCGCCGATGCCCATGCGAGATGCCGCAACGCCGCTGATGCTCGGTGCAGAAGGCGCACGACCATGGCAGCAGCGGCGAGCAGAAGCACACTGCGCAGGAACAGCGTCAGCAGAGCCGGTGCCGCGACGTGCATCTCGTGGCCCAACGCTTCAGTCATCGGCCGTCACGCCGAGTGTTTTCGATCAGCTCCGACAGCCGCTCCAGATCCGAGTCCTCGAATTGGCCGTCCGCGGACTCGAGCAGGGCCGCAGCCGCCGACGCCGGGGAGCCGTCGAAGAAAGTACGTATGAGATGCTCCAGCGCGCCACGCCGCGCCGCGTCCCGCGCGACGATGGGCCGGTACACGTACCGCGGCCCGTCCTGCTTATGCGCGACGTGTCCCTTCTCCTCGAGGATGCGCAGCATGGCTCGTACAGCAGAATAGCTCGGCGGTTCGGGTAGCCGCTGCATCACCTCGGCCGCAGTCGCATGGCCGTGCGCGTAGAGCACGTCCATGATCTGCCGCTCGCGACGACTCAGCTGCTGGCTGCGATCGGCAGTCTTCCTGGTCATGAGTCGCGGCTCACCGGAGGGAGCGCGGCGCTCACATTCTCCCCCGCTCGGCGGTAGGGAGCAGGCTGCCGATGTCCGGCGAGCTGTCCGCCGCACTTAGAGCACGGTTAGGCGAGGCGGCGGCCGGAGCGTTCCGTGAAGCCGAGTTGGAGGCAGTGAAGCCGATTCTGGACGTGCAGGCAAAGTGGTCCCGTATTCCTTCCCCCCACGAGCTGTTGATCGAGCGGGTCAAGTCCAGGGAAGGGAATCATCTCTTCTTCTTTCCCTTCGAAGGCCGTCTGGTTCATGAGGGTCTCGCCGCACTGTTCGCCTATCGAATTGCCCGCCTGGCGAAGATCACGTTCACGATGGCCTCCAACGATTGGGGGTTCGAGCTGCTGTCGGAGGATCCGGCTCCGCTCGATCAGGCGCTGGCCAACGGGCTGTTCGAGTCGGACGATCTGCTGCGTGACATAACGAATGCGCTCAACGCCACCGAGATGGCGCGGCGGCAGTTTCGCGAGATCGCACGCGTCGCCGGACTGGTTTTTCCCGGATATCCGCATTCCGGCAAGAGCGCACGGCAGCTGCAGGCCTCGAGTGGCCTGTTCTTCGATGTCTTTCAACGTTACGAGCCGGACAACCTCCTGCTCTCTCAGGCGGAGCGCGAGGTACTGGAGCGTCAGCTCGAGAGCAGCCGCCTGGGCCGAACTCTCGCCCGTCTTGCGACTGCGAAGGTCGTGATCACCAATCCCAAGCGCACGCCACCGCTGGCCTTCCCGCTGCTGGTGGACCGCACCCGGGAACGGGTCTCATCGGAATCGGTGGGTGAGCGGATCAGGAGAATGCAGTTGGTTCTCGAGCGAGCTGCTGGATGAGCGAACACGCGGGCTCGATGGATGCCGAGATTGCCGGCGAGGTGCTGATACTACTCCCCGAGCGGGCCGCCTACTGGCCGCGCAAGAGAACTCTGCTCGTCGCTGATCCTCACTGGGGAAAGGCGGCTTCGTTCCGCGCCGGCGCCATTCCCGTTCCACGCGGAACGACGACGGGCGGTCTCGACCGGCTCGCGGCCATCGTCTCGCAGACCGGTGCAACAAGGATCGTTTTCCTGGGTGATTTTCTCCATTCACGCGACGGCCGCGCGCCAGAAACCACTCGAGCGCTGACCATCTGGCGGCAGGCCCATTCCGGGCTCGACCTGGTTCTCGTACCGGGGAATCACGACCGGCGGGCCGGCCTGCCGGATGCCTCGCTAGGCATGACCTGCCTCGACGCACCGCTGTTGGCTCACCCGTTCGTTCTCGCGCACCATCCGGTGCCGAGCGATCTCGGTTACACTTTGGCCGGGCATCTTCATCCCGGCGTGTCGCTGACCGGCCCTGGGCGACTTCATGAGCGTCTGCCCTGCTTCTGGTTCGGGCGCGGCTATGGAGTGCTGCCGGCTTTCGGCGAATTTACCGGACTCGCTGCAGTGCGTCCCGAGGCCGGCGACCGCGTTATTGCGATTGCCGGCGCACAGGTGCTGGAGGTGACAGTATCTGGGCGCTGACCCGAACCTGAGGGCCGTCTCACTGGCGGGAGCCAGCCTCAAAGCGCAGCCACCTCGTCGTTACGCGCCCGAACGCGAAGTCGAAGCAGCCGCCGCAACGACCGCGAGGAAATTCTTGTAGTCGAGCGGTTTCGCGATGTAGCCGTCGCACCCGGCAGCCAGAATCCGCTCCTTGTCGCCCTTCATCGCCAACGCCGTGAGCGCTATTACCGGTATTTCTCGCGTGGCCGGGTTGCCTTTCAGCAATGCCGTCGCTTGCAGCCCGTCCATTCCGGGTAGCTGGACGTCCATCAGAATCAAATCCGGGCGCCGCTCTCGCGCCAGCATCACGCCTGTTTCCGCGGTGGTCGCGGCGATGACGGTATAATCAGCCGACTCGAGAAGGAATGTGGACAGCTTCATGTTCGTCTCGTTATCCTCGACGACCAGGACGACTGTCATTCACGTCACCGCTGCTCGGCGGACCATCGCGCGCCGAACCTCGCCCATGAACCGCTTTCCATCGAACCCAGCCTTGCCCATGATGGTGGAAACGTAGCCATCCAGGCGCGTGCGGTCTGCTTCGGTAATCTCCGATGCCGTGACAACCAGCACGGGAATCGCGGCGGTAGCCGGATTATCGTTGAGTGCTTCCACCACATCGAAGCCGTTCAGGTCCGGCATCATCAGATCGAGCACGATCAGATCTGGCAGCTCACGCTGCGCCATGCTTATCGCATCGCGGCCTCCATAGGCGCGGAGAACGGTGGTCGCCAGACCCTGAAGGCGAACGGCGATCAGCTCTACCGAACTGGGATCGTCATCGACGATGAGGACCTTGACCGGCTGGTCTCCTGAAACCGACGTCAGGCCTAACGCTGTGAGAGCTTCTGACAATTCCTGGCGCGATACGGGAGACTGCATCACGGCGGCGGCGCCGAGCGCAAATCCTTTCATTCGGTCGGCGAGGATCGAGATGATCACCACGGGGACCGGTCTCACCGATCCAATGGTCTTGAGGCGCTTGAGAAATGCCCAACCGTCCACATCCGGCATGATGACGTCGATCGTGATCAGCGAAAGTTGTTCCTGCTCCGCCAGCGCCAGGGCATCTTCCGCAGTCGCGGCGTGCAGGACCTTGAAGCCCTCTGCTTCCAGCTGCACACGGATCAACTCGGCGGATTTGTGATTGCTCTCCACCACCAGCGCCAGGCGCGGTCCGTCGCGCCTATCGCCGGGCGCCGGAAGCGACGCGCTTGGATTGGAATCGTCTGCGCCCTGCGGCGCGCGGATGGGAATCCAAACCGTAAAGCACGAGCCCTGGCCGACGGCACTTTCTACTGCGACCACGCCGCCGTGCAGTTCGGCGAGCAGTTTGACCATCGCCAGTCCAAGTCCGGTCCCCTCGAACTTGCGAGCCAGCCCGCTGTCGACTTGCGTAAATGGTCTGAAGAGTTGCGCTAGGCCCTCGGGCGAGATGCCGATGCCATTGTCCTTGACGCTGACCTTGAGAAAATCCGAGAACATGCTTTCGGCCAACGGAAACGTGCGGCCGGGCATCTCGCCGGCGAGGATGCCTATCTCGGCACGCGACACCCTGTCGGCCGTGAGGATCACATCGCCGCCCTCGGCGGTGAACTTGACCGCATTGGAGAGCAGATTGTAGACGATCTGCTTGACCTTCCGCTCATCGGCATTCATGGAGCCGAGGTTGTCAGCGGCCTGCATATCCACGCGAACGTGCCGCACAGCCGCCTGTCCCTTGATGATCGACAGGCTGTTTCTCAGGAGTGGCGAGATTTCCACAGTCTCGAGGTCGAGGAGCATCTTTCCGGCTTCCACTTTCGACAGGTCCAGGATGTCGTTGATGAGCGAGAGCAGATGCTTGCCACTCTTGAAGATGTCTCCGATGAACCTCCTCTGCTTGTCAGTCATGTCCCCGAGCAACCCGTCGGTGAGCACTTCGGAGAAGCCTATAATGGCGTTCAACGGGGTCCGAAGCTCGTGGGACATGTTCGCCAGGAACTCGGATTTCATGCGGCTGGCATCCTCGAGCTCGGCGTTCTTCTGTTGAAGAGCCTGCTCGATGCGCTTCAGCTCCGTCACGTCGCGCGCGGCCGCGAACACGCCCTGGAGGCGGCGATCACGATCGTGGAATGTGGCAGCGTTGTAGGACACTACCGTCAGCGTGCCATCCCTGGCCCGCGCGGTAAGCTCGTAATTGGTGACCTTTCCTTCGCTCAGCACCCGATTGATGCCCGCTTCGGCGCGGTTCGAATCGGTGAAGTAATTCTTGAACGGCGCGCCGATCAGCTCGTCCCGCGTGCACCCCGTCAAGGCTTCCATCTGCTTGTTGACGTCGGTGATGATGCCGCGAGGGTCGGTGGCCATCAGCGCGTCTACGTTGCTCTCGAGCAGCGAGCGAGTGTAGAAATGCTGGTCGCGCAACCGCTGTTCGAGCTTCATTCGCTCTTCTTCAACCTGCTGGCGCGCGGTGTTGTCCGTGCCGATGAGCAGATAGCCAATGATCGCGTTCTCGGCATCGCGCAGGGCGGTGACTGAGACGACGGCGGGAAACCTGCTTCCGTCCTTACGGATGTACGTGAGCTCGTAGATGTCTTCGATACCGCGTGAGGCCTTAAAGACCAGCGCGTCGAAGCCAGGGGTAATCGGCGTTCCTAGCTCAATGCTCAACGCCTTTGCGCGGACGATCAGCTCCTCCGGATCCGAGATGGCGGCCGGCGTGATCTTGTTCATCACCTCGGAGGCCATGTATCCGAGCATCCGCTCGGCACCGACGTTGAAAATCTGAATGACGCCGTTTGCGTCGGTGGCGATGCTGGAAAAGTTCGCGCTGTTGAAGATGGCGCTCTGAAGCGCGCCCGTCTTGAGAAGCGCCTCAGCCGCCGAGACGTCGAAGTCGGTGGGGCGTTTGGTGGCGAGCATGTTGTCCTCGGATCCAGCGCAACCGGTCCTGATGCAACCGGCGAACATCTTGGCGCATCCTTCGATCGGTTGACGGTGGTAGAAGCGTTGTCAGCGGCAAAGCGGTACTGGACTGACG
>JBPCLX010000150.1:0-4361 GCA_051002815.1 Gemmatimonadaceae bacterium | reverse complement strand
CCAATGGGCAGCTGAGCGTCTGGCCAGGGGCGGCGCGGGTGAAGCTCGATGAGATCGGCTTGGCAGCCGGAGCAGCCTCGTCTTCGGGGCTGGAGCCTGCTGGGGGGAATCGCGGCAAGTACCATTTTCCCATCCAGTCGGAGACGGACTGGGCAACACCGATCGCGCTGCGACGGGTATACCTGATTCGGGACGGGGAAGGGCCGCCGCGGTTCGAGCGGCTGGGCGGGCTCGAGGCCACGGCGGCGCTGGTGGAAGAAACGTACTTTCTGGCGTATGCCGCGGCGTTGGGTTTGACGTCGCAGATTTTCAATCTGGCCGCGGAGATGGCACGCAACGTCTCCGTGAGCACGTTAGTCAGGCCGCACGGCATGGCGTATTTGCCGGCGGTGCTCGAGATGATCGAACAGGACGATGGCTGTTCGTGAGGCGCATCGGTCCATTGGTTGAGGAGGTCGTTGTGAGTTTTGCGAAAGTGATTGGAATGGAGGCCGTTGTCGCCAGGAACGAAGAGCCGGTGGCGGTGGAGGTCGATCGCACAATCGTCATGCTGAGCATCGATCAGGGCATGTACTTCGGGCTGGAAGGGACGGGGCCACGGATCTGGGCGCTGCTCGAGCAGCCGCGGTCGCCCGCGCAGCTGTGCGAGGAGCTGCTTAACGAGTTCGATATCGATCCTGACGATTGTCAGCGCGAGGTACTCGGATTTCTGGAGGAGCTGCGCGACGCGCAGCTGATTCGCGTTCATGATGAAGCGACTGGGTCAGCTCGCCCGTCTTCCGGCAGCTGAGCGCGCCGACCTCGTAGAGGCGCTGGCGCTTTGCACCGTCGTCAGCATCGGCCTGCGCGTTCTGCGGTTCTCGGCCGTCGCGCCGCGCCTGGGGAGGCACATGGCGGAGAGCCCTGCTCATCACGCAGGCGCGACCAGCGGTGAAGTCGCCCGAGTGCAATGGGCGATCGCCACCGCCGCACGGTACCTCCCCTGGAAGCCGGTGTGTCTGCCGCAGGCGGTAACCGCCCAGTGGATGCTGCGCCGGCGCGGCATTTCCAGTACCCTGTATCTCGGTGCCGATCCCGCCAGCGGGTATGATGCGCACGCATGGGTACGGGTCGGTGGGGTCATCGTTACCGGCGGCCCAGACCAGGACCGCTTTGCCGTCGTCTCTACCTTTGCCTGACGACGAGCAGGCAGCCACCGGCTCGACTACATGAGTGCGATCGGCGCGGTGTTCCGCCACGATGGCGCACCGGTGCCCGCGTCCGAGATGGCCATGCTGCTCGGCTCGATGAGCGAGTACGGAACCGAAGCAACGATGTGGTCGCCCGGCTCGGACTCGGCGCCGGTGGCGCTTGGGTGCATACCGTGGCGTGTCACGCCAGAGGATGCGTGGTATCGAGGGCCGGTACACTCCGCGGACGGGCGCTTGGTCGTCGTCGCCGACGCGCGCATCGACAACCGGGCTGAACTCGCCGCCGAACTGGGCATTCCGGCCGCCGAAGCTGCCACACTGCCTGACGCTGCCTTCATTCTCGCTGCCTACGACGCCTGGGAGCAGGACTGTGCGCGGCACTTGCTAGGTGACTTCGCATTCGTGCTCTGGGATCAACGGCAACGCGCCCTGATCTGCGCTCGTGACGTCATGGGGCAGCGAGTGCTTTTCTACCATGCGACTTCCACTCGTATCGCTCTGGCCACCACCGCCCACGCGCTGGTATCGCTCCCGGATGTGCCTGCGCGGTTGAACGAGCAGAAGGTCGCCGATTTTCTGGTGCTGCTCCAGCGGCCGGAAATCACCTTCTTCGAAGGGATTCTGAGGCTCCCCCCAGCGCATACCATGCGGGTGGATGCGAGCGGTGTGCGACTCGAGCCATATTGGTCGGCCGAGCCTATCAAAAAGATCGAATTCGGCTCGAATGAGGAATACCTGGAAGGCTTTCTCGACGTCTTTGGCCAGGCCGTTCGTTCGCGATTGCGGTGCGATGGCGAGGTTGGCATCATGGCGAGTGGTGGCCTCGATTCCTCTTCGGTTGCCGTCGTCGCGGCGGAGCAGCTACGTGAGCAGGGACGCGGCCTGACTACTTTTCATGCCGCGCCCCGGGTCGGTCTGCAGGTCGCCCTGCGACGAGATCAGATAGCGGACGAGTCAGCCGACGTCGAGGCGATCGCGCGCATGCATCCCAACATCGATCTCCGCATTCGACGGCCTGACGGGCGAACGCCCTTCGACGAGATCGAGACGTTGTTCCGCATGACCGGCGCCCTCCCTCGCAACCCTGGGAACGTGGCCTGGTTTACGGCCATCTATGCGGCGGCGCGTTCCGAGGGTCTCAAGGTGTTGCTGGCCGGTCACAAGGGGAACGCCACTATCAGTCACACCGGCGACCGGTCGCTCAGGGATTCGGCGGCTCGCGGGCAGTGGGGCAGAGTCTGGCGCGAGGTTCATGCGATTGCGCGGGCGACCGGGCAGGGCAGACGGAACGTTTTCGAGCGGCAAGTGGTGATGCCCCTCGTGCCAAGCTTCCTGAGCGCCGCCAGACGCACGCTCGCTCGCCAGCCGACTTCGACGACGTGGGAGGACAACTCGTCAGCCATCAATCCTGAATTCGCCAGGGCGATGCTGGTTGAAGAGCGCGTTAGGGAGGCGAGACGAGATTCCGACACCATACGCCGAATGACGGACAGGAATTTTCGGCTTACCGTTCTCGCGAACTCCGCCGACGGACTGGACGTGTACAGCGGCTTCCGGCCGTGGTTCGGTGTCGAAACACGCGACCCGACCGGGGACCGCCGTGTCATTGAGTACTGCTTTGGTGTCAGTGGCGCGAAGTATCTGCAGAACGGTGTGAATCGGTGGCTGATTCGGAGCGCCATGGCGGGCCGCTTGCCGGATCAGGTTCGCCTGCGCACGACCTTCGGAGCGCAGGATGCGGACTGGCCGGAACTGCTCCCCAGCATGCGCAACGAGATCAAGGACGAGCTCGACAGGCTCGACCGATCCGAAACCGCTAAGCGGTGCCTCGATCTGCCACGTATGCGTTCGCTGGTGGAGCGGTGGCCGGAACAGTTCGGTCGCCGGCAGGAGAAGGAGTATTACCTGTTGCTCCTTCGCGGAGTCATGATGGGTCGATTCATTCGCTGGTTCGAGGAGACCTACTCATGACGACGCGCGCCGCCACTGTAGCAGGCCTGAAGAAGGTCGACCTGTCACCCCTGCGACAGGGCTTCGGGCTGGTCATGCAGAGTGGCAGGTGGTGGGTCGCGCTACAGCTTCTGCTTCTGGTTCTGCAGAGCGCCATCCCATTGCTCGCGCTGTATCTGATGAAGCTCATCATCGATACGGTGGCGACGGGTTTGTCCGGTGGAGAAGCGGATGCGGGGCGACTGACGCTACTGATAGCCATTGCCGGCGGGGTGGCGGTGCTTGGCGTGGCACTCCGAAACCTGTCGACGCTGGTGTCGGAGGTTCAGGCACTCAAGCTGAGCGATCACGTACAGGAGATACTGCACGCCAAGTCGGTCGAAGTGGATCTTCAATACTACGAGAACGCCGAGTATCACGACGCGTTGCATCGTGCACAGCTGGAAGCGCCGGCTCGCCCAACGCGGGTCGTCATGGCGATTTCGCAGATTGGTCAGGCGGGGCTGTCGCTGGCGGCAGTGATGGCGCTGCTGATTTCCTTCAACTGGCTGCTGGTGCTGGCGCTGATGGTCGCCGCACTGCCCGGCCTTTTCGTCAAGACGAATTACTCCTCACGGATGTACAAATGGTCGCGCCGCCGGACTCAGCTCCAGCGGATCACGACCTACATGAACCATCTCCTGACGTCGATCGAGTCGGCGAAAGAGATTCGGCTGTTCGGCCTGGGGGACCTTTTCCGGAGTCGCCACCGGACGTTGCGTCAACAGGTCAGGCGTGAGAGGCTGCGCCTATCGACGCGGCGGACACTGTTCGAGCTTCTTGCTCAGACGGTAGCAGTCGTGGCGGTGTTCGGCTCGATGTTCGTCATTGCTCAGCGGGCGTTTTCCGGAGCGATCACGGTAGGCGACGTGGTCATGTATTTCGGTGCATTCCAGCGAGCGCAGGACTTTTTTCGCGACATGTTGACGGGGCTGGCGAGTCTGTACGAGAACAATCTCTTTCTCTCGGACTTCAAGCGGTTCCTCGAGCTCGAGCCGGCTGTCGTCGATTCGCCACGTCCACAGGCTTTTCCTCGTCCGGTGCGGCGTGGCATAGAGTTCGACCGGGTCAGCTTCAAGTATCCCGGCACCTCCGTGGATGTACTGAAGGATGTGAGTTTCGCCATTCACCCCGGTGAACACGTAGCGCTGGTGGGAGAGAATGGTTCCGGCAAGACGACGC
>JBPCLX010000149.1:0-15570 GCA_051002815.1 Gemmatimonadaceae bacterium | reverse complement strand
CTCTTCCATTGACGTACTTTCTGGATGTGGTCCGCGGTGTGCTGTTGAAGGGGGCGGGGATCGAGTACCTCTGGAAGGAGGCGGTCATTCTGGTGGCGTTCGCCCTCGGTTTCATCGCGATCAGCGTCCGCAGATTCCAGAAGACGCTTGGGTGATGTTTGCAGCTCTTACTTGTTTCCTTGCGAGAGAGAGCTGGGCTATTTGAACCGCAGAGGGCGCAGGACACAGAGGACGACAAATCGCGAAAGTTGATGTCCGCATCAGCTATGTGTTTTCGCAACTCGCAATTCTCGTTTCGCAGTCGCGCCCAGACTGAAAGAGGAGGCACCTCTCATCGGTATTAGATTCACCCTCGTCGCCGACGCGGACAATGAGCCGCGGCGAATGCGCGACGTACAGCGGATCTTTCGCAGCTATTACGGTTCCGCGTATGGCAGCTACGCCGATCGGATACCTGATCTGCTCCGGCGCCAGAGCGAGCTCGGCTACCGTGTGCTGGTCATTACCGCGGAGCATTCGAGCGGTGGAGTGATCGGCTTCGCGCTGGCATTTCACTTTCCGCAGCTGAATTCATCGCTACTCGATTTTCTCGTCGTGGATCCGGAAGTGCGGCAGCGGGGAGTGGGTGGAGCGCTCTACGAAGCCCTGCGCGACTATCTCATCAGGATCAAGTCGCGCGCGCTGTACCTCGAGGTTAGGCCCGACGATCCGGAGCTCGAGTCCGATCCGGCCGTGCGCCGGGAGAATCGGGCGCGCATTCGGTTCTACGAGCGGTTTGGTGCGCGGGTAGTCACCGGCACCGCGTACGAGGCCAAGCGGCCCGATCGCGCCGAAGGGGAGCCGTACCTCATGTTCGACCCGTTAGGTACGGAACGGCAGCCAAGCGCGGAGGAGCTACGGGGCATCATGCGGGCGATCCTGTTCCGCAAGTACGAGTATCTGCCTGACGATCCGTACGCGCTGGCTGTGATCGAATCCGTAGAAGCGGATCCCGTGGCGCTTCAAACGCCGCGTACGAAGTCGGTTGCGGTGCCGGCAGCGGGGCCGGCCAGCCCTCCCACCCATCAGGTCCTTCATCCGATCAAGGTTCTCGTCCCAGCCGCGCACACGCTGCATCACGTGAAGGAACGGGGCTATGTGGAGCGGCCGGTAAGGGTGGAGCGGATCATACAGGCGATAGGCAACCTCCCCGGCGTGTCGATGGCCGAGGTGCATGCGCATGGCGAAGAGCCGATCCGTGCGGTGCACGACCCCGATTTCGTTGCCTATCTGGCCAAGGTCTGTCCCAAACTTCCGCCCGAGGAGGCCATCTATCCGTACGTGTTTCCGATCCGGTACCCCGATCGCAAGCCGGCGGATGAGGCGGTGCAGGCGGGATACTACTGCATCGACACTTTCACGCCGCTCATGCGCAACGCCTACATAGCCGCGCGGGCCGCGGTAGACGCCGCGCTCTCCGGTGCCGATCTCATCGCCGGCGGCGAACGGCTTGTCTACGCCGTCTGCCGTCCGCCCGGACATCATGCAGAGCGGCGAGTGTATGGGGGATTCTGCTACTTCAACAACGCCGCTGTCGCCGCCCATCAGCTCAGTGCGCGCGGCCGCGTGGCGGTGCTCGACATCGACTTCCATCACGGCAACGGGACGCAGGACATCTTCTGGCGGCGCTCCGACGTCATGACGGCATCGATCCACGGTGATCCGAGCTATGCATATCCATACTTCGCCGGCTTTGCCGACGAAACCGGCGAAGGTGACGGCCAGGGATTCAACTTGAATGTGCCGTTGCCGGAGGACATCGAGGACGATGCATATCTAATGGAGCTCGAGCGCGTGCTGGCGCGCATCGCCGAATATGCGCCGTGGGTGCTCGTGCTATCGCTTGGATTGGACATCGCCAAGGGCGATCCTACCGGTGCATGGCGTATCTCCCCCGACGGCTTCGAGCGAATCGGCGACGCGGTGGGAGCGTTGGGGTTTCCGACGCTGGTCGTGCAGGAGGGAGGCTACGATTCGCGGGTACTGGGCCGTAACGCCCGGCGGTTCATCACCGGCTTGCAGGAGGGAATTCACGAAGGGGCGGAAGTGTAGAGTTTCGCGCGGGGATCCAGAACGCCCAATGAATTGCGAATTGCGAATTGCGAAATGATGTCCAATCGAAAAGGTAGGTCTTTCACATTTTGCAATTCGCACTTCGCACTTTCCGCGTGATCATCTGACGCCACGCTGTGCGCGCCGTAGCGCTACTTCCGCATCGTCGTGCGCGCCTCCATCAGCTCACGGTAGAAGGCAAGCGTCGACTGGGCGATGCTTCTCCAGCTGAAGTGCTCGAGCACGCGCGCGCGCGCCGCCCTGCCCATGGTCGCACGTCGCTCCGGAGAAGCCAACAACTCGTTCACGGCGGCGGCGAGCGCGTTCGAGAACCCGTCGGGGTCGCGTGGCTCCGGCGATTCGCCGTCCTCGGCCTCGAGTGGAACCAGCAGTCCCGTGCTCCCCGGCACCACGATTTCCGGAATTCCTCCTACCGCGGAGGCCACCACCGGAGTCTCGCACGCCATCGCTTCGAGATTGATGATGCCGAACGGTTCGTAAACGGAAGGACAGACGAAGACGTCGGCATGCGTGTACAGGGCGATGACGTCTTCCCGGGGAAGCATCTCCGGGATCCAGATGACCTCGGTGCGCGATGCGCGCTTTGCCTCCGCCACGAGCGCGGCCATCTCGGCGCCGATCGCTTCGGTGTCGGGCGCCCCGGCGCAGAGGACGACCTGCGCACCACCCTCCAGGTATCGAATCGCGCGAACCAGGTGCAGGATTCCCTTCTGCCTCGTTATGCGCCCGACGAAGAGCACGATCGGCACGTCGGGATCAATGCCCAGGCTCCGCAACCTGAGCGGTGCGGGACGCGGGCGATACTCGTCAGGGTCAATACCGTTGTGGATGACGCGCACTCTTTCCGGCGCAACGCCGTACAGCGACTGAACGTCCTCCTTCATCGCCCTGGAGACGGCGATCACACCATCGGCATTCTCGTACGCCGTGCGCTCGATCCAGGTGGAGGCATGGTACGCCGTGCCGAGCTGCTCTACCTTCCACGGGCGATGCGGCTCCAGCGAGTGCGTCGTCAGCACCAGTGGCGCGCCGGTAAGGGGGCGCGCGATACAGCCGGCGAGGTGTGAATACCACGTGTGGCAGTGCACGATGTCGGGCGACTCGACTGCCGCGACCATGGCGAGATCGCGCAGCAGCGCATCGAGCAGCTTAGTGTGGCGGGGATCCCGCGCCGGGAAGGGGAGCGGCGGGGCAACCCCGCGGACGTGAAGATTGCCATGCGTCTGGTGCTGGTCACCGAAACACAGCACGTCCACGTGATGGGCGGCGCCATCCGCGCGCGCCAGCTCGCGCGAGAGATACTCGACGTGAACCCCGGCGCCACCGTAGACGTTAGGTGGATACTCGTTCGTGAACAGGGCGATGCGCACGAGGCGACGTCAGATCACGGTGCCGTCGGGAATCTCGGCGTTCTTCAACACGACGACGATCCCATCGCGAATGTAGAAGCCGGGCCCCTCGCCTTCCTGGATGCCGCCGGCGTTCGTAATGACACACCAGTTGCCGATGGACGCGTTCTTGTCGACGATCGCGTTCTGGATCCGCGTTCCCTCGCCGACGCCGGGAAACTGCGGTCCCTGCGCGCTGTTGCGGGCTTCGGATTCTTCCCAACGGAAGTAGTCCGCGCCCATGAACACGGTCCGCGAGATACGGGTGCCCCGGTCGATGAACGAGCGCAGACCGATGACGGAGTTCGCTATGTCGCTGTCTACGATCACGCTTCCGAGACCGATGAGCGTGTTCTCGAGCCGCGAGCGGCTGACTTTGGCCGGCGGGAGCATCAGTGCCTCGGTGTACAGCGGAGAGTCGGGGTCGTAGAGATTGAAAGGCGGATGCGGCTGGGCCAGCATGATGTTCGTCTCGAAGAACGAGCGCACAGTCCCGATGTCGTTCCAGTACCCCGTAAACGGGTACGCTATCACCTTCCGTTCGTGAATGGCGTGCGGGATGATCGCCTTGCCGAAATCGTGATCGTCAGGCCGCGAATCGAGCATGTCGTAGAGCACCGATGCCTCGAAAACGTAGATTCCCATGGACGCCAGATAGATCCTTCCCTCCGACTCGAGCTCCGGAGACACAGGACTTTCCTTGCCAGCCAGATCATCGATCTTCGGCTTCTCGTGGAACTCGGTGATTCGCTGCGTCGTGTCGGTCTTGAGAATGCCGAAGCCGGGCGCGTCGGCCGCCACCACTGGCGTCACCGCTACGGTGATGTCGGCCTCGCTATCCTGGTGAAATCGGAGCAACTCCCGATAATCCATCGAGTAGAGCTGGTCGCCCGAGAGAATCAGGACACGGTCGTGTGGGTGACTCTTGAAGTGGGCGATGGATCGGCGCACCGCGTCGGCCGTGCCCTGATACCACTTCTCCGAAGCCGGCGTCTGCTCGGCGGCCAGTATCGTGACGAAGCCGCCGCCGAACCGGTCGAACACGTAGGCGCGCGCTATGTGGTTGTTGAGGCTAGCGGAGTTGAACTGCGTGACGACGAAGATTCGATCGAGGCCGGAGTTGAGGCAGTTCGAGACTGGTACGTCGACCAGGCGATACTTCCCCGCGAGCGGAACGGCTGGCTTGGCGCGATCCCGCGTCAGCGGAAATAGTCGCGTGCCGGCACCCCCGCCCAGAATGACGGCCAATACCCGATCCAGCCGATCCATGTGTCGATGCCCTGGGGAATCAGAGAATGCGTGTCAGCCGGAACGTATCTGCTCCGAAGGCGTTAAGCCAGATTGAGCCTCCCGTTCGACGCGCGCGTCGTGATTTACGAGTCCAGTTCTCGGACTCGCCCCCGCTCCCACGCGGTTGTCCAAGGAGTTTGCGCTGTGTGCCGCCTATCGGGGCCGAGGCGCATCGGCGCCTAGCACAATCTGCGCAATATCGCCGGCGAGGTCGCCGCGATCCGGAGCGGCTTCGAGGTTCATCATGAAGGCGACGGCGAAGTTCTTTGCCGGCAGCATGTAGAGGATCGGCCGGAAACGGGGCTCCGACACACGCTACTGCCGCCAGGAACGCAGCGATGTGGCGACCTGAAGCGGAGTGGGGAGGGCTCCCGTCCATTGCTCAGCTTGGCTACAGGAGTTCTGAAACATCAGTCGAGGCGCCAACACGGGCGAGTACGCCACAACTATCCGCCCGATACCGCTGCCGAAAGCGGTCTCTTCCCGATAATGAGACTGAAAAGCGAGCAGCCTCAACAGACGCCTTGGACGGGGTGGCCCTGAGGCTGGCGGCGGTCACAATCACCCGAGGGCGCCGTCGGTCAGCTTCTTAAGGCCGTCCTCTCTCCACCAGGTCTTCTCTCTCTTCGCTCCCGCCATGCGCTCTGACGCCCCGCACAGGTCCCCGACTGACTTCGCCTGGTTCACGAGGCCAGCGTCTCGCCCAGTGCGGGCGGCGCGCGGGCTCCTCGGCGCCGCGCTCCTGGCTTCCCCACGGGATTCCGCGCCGCCAGCCGCGGCAGTCGCATCGGGTGGGGGAATTGCCGCACTCGGGGCGGTCGCGCTGCCCTTCTCGCCGGCGCTCTCCGGTCACGCGGCCTCGACACGCGCCTCGTGCACTGGCGATCCTCGCCGACGGATTCCACCTGATCGGTGCCGGTGGGTGGCTCGGCAGCCTCCTGGTGCTCGTCGCCGTCGGGATCCCGGCGGCGATGCGTCTCGGTGAAGGAGCGCGCCGGCCCGCGGTCGCGGCGCTCGTCAACGCCTTCTCGCCGACGTGTTGCTACGGCTTTCGTCGAACCTCATGTCGTTAGGCGTGCTCGACTTCTGATTGATCGTCGATGCCTCTGTGGTGACGGTGGAGAACTTCGTCCGGCGGCTGGGACACGCCGGGCGCACGACCCCGGACCAGCGGCGCGACATCATCCGGCGCGCGGCATTCGAGGTGGCCCGACTCATCGTCTTCGGTGTCTTCATGATCATCACCGTCTCCACTCGAGCCGCTGGAGCCGGTCGGAAGCGGCGACTGACGGCAGGGCTAATCACGAGCCGTGCGGCGCTCCATCAGCTGCTTGATGTGATCGCCGCCGCACGGGTCGTTGGTAATGCGCTTCCGCGGCCGTGGCGTCGTCGACCCTGCGTCGCGGAAGGAGACGCATTGAGGGTGGAGTGAGGTCTGCCCCTGGTGCTCTTCATCCTTGTACTGCTGGCGCTGCGTGGCTTCACCTTTCCGCGCGGGAGCCACGCTCTTGACCTCGCGTGGGAGGCGCTGTGCGTCACTGTCGCCTTCATGGGGTTGGCCATCCGGGCGGTCACCGTCGGCTTCGTCCCACAAGGCACCTCGGGACGGAACGCGGCGGAGGGACAGGTGGCCGAGGCGCTCAACGCGACGGGAGGTACTCGCTCGTGCGGCACCCGCTCTATCTGGGCAACTATGTCATTTGGCTCGGTGCAGCGCTCTTCCCGCGCGCGTGGTGGCTGCCCGCGCTCGTGAGCCTCGCGTTCTGGGTCTACTACGAGCGGATCATGCTCGCCGAGGAGGCGTTCCTGCGGCCGAAGTTCGGTGAGGACTACGAACGGAGGGCGAACGCGACGCCAGCGTTCTGGCCGTTCTCACGAGGATGGCGCCAGCGGTGGCGCCGGCCGCTGACATTCAGCGCCCGCATCACGCTCCGGCGTGAGTACTCGGGGTTCTACGGCATCGTGGCTACGTTCACATTGCTCGAGCTGGTGGCAGAATCCATCGCCGCCGGCCGGGTGGGGCTCGATCGCGTATGAGTGGCCTTCTTCGTCGTCGGTACCGTGGTGTATTTGACAATGCGCGCGGAGCGCGATCGTGCGAGCGATTGAAGGTGGAGTTAGTGGGCGAGCCTACACTCCTGGCGAACAGCTGGCGACTTCTGTCGTCCTCCCTCATCGCCCGCCGATCCGTCATGCGTCGTTTCCTCTCCGTCCACTCCCCACGCGCGCTCACGTTGGTAGTCGCTGCGTCTGCCGTCATGCCAGCCGTCATGAAAAGGAAGTAGCCGACATTCACGTAGAGTCGTACACCAGCGCTGCCTGGCGCATAGTTCGAGTGACTCGGCGTACAGCGCCTGGCTCCCCCTGAGCGATATGGATCAGGCGGCGTCCAGCTTCGCAGACTCCATTGCGCATCCCCGCGGGTGGCCCTCACGATCGACGATGGACCGGATTCGGCGACCACGCCCAAGCTGCTGCACGCTCTCCGCACACACCATGCACGCGCCGCATTCTTTCTCATTTCCGAACACATGACCAGCGATTCCCTCGTCTGGGCCATAATCTCTGAGGGACATGAGATCGGCAATCATCTCACCCTTGATGAGCCGAGAATTGGCCTCAGCGCTTCAGCGTTCGACCGGACTGCGCGTGGCGTATTGCGGATAGCCGCAGTCTCAGCGGCTGGTTGAAGATTTCGTCCGTCGCGCCTGCGCATTTGCCTCGAGCTCTCTTGCTGCGTCGTATTCGCTGCCACGCGGAGCCGCTCAGGATTCTGAATGGCACCGCACTGGCAAGACCCGGGTTCGCTACGCCGTTCAGGTTCGCCAGAGATGGCGCGCTTGACGGGCTCCCCGCCGCGCTGTTCCGTACCGTTATGACCAAAGAGGCAATGGTTCCGTGAGCGAGAATCCCGTCCTCGACGCCGCGCTCGCCGGCCGATATCGCATCGAGCGGGAGATCGGCCGCGGAGGCATGGCCACCGTCTATCTCGCCGACGACCTGCGGCATCGCCGCAAGGTGGCGGTCAAGGTGCTTCGCCCCGACCTCGCTGAGGCCACGGACGCCGAGCGCTTTCTGCGCGAGATCGCCGTGGCTGCGCAGCTCAGCCATCCGCACATCGTGCCGCTGTACGACTCGGGCAGCCTGAACGACACCCTGTTCTACGTCATGCCCTTCGTCGAAGGCGAGTCGCTCCGCCGGCGCATGGATCGCGAGGGTCAGCTGCCGGTGGAAGATGTCATCACCATTACTCGGCAGATCGCGTCGGCGCTCGAGCACGCGCACGCGCGCAACGTGATCCACCGCGACATCAAGCCGGAAAACATCCTGCTGTACGAGGGTGAGGCAATGCTCGCGGATTTCGGCATCGCGCTCGGCGTGAGCGCGGCCACTGATCGTCGCTACACGGCGGCCGGCATCGTGCTCGGCACACCGGAGTACATGAGTCCCGAGCAGTCGCTCGATGAGAGCATCGACGCACGCAGCGATCAGTACAGTCTCGGATGCGTCGTGTACGAGATGCTGGCCGGGGAGTTGCCTTACGTGGGCAAAACGACGCACTCTATCATCGCCAAGCGCCTGACAGATCCGGTGCCGCGGATTCGTCGCCTGCGTGTGGCCGTTCCTGCCGCGCTCGACGACGCGGTGGCGCGGACCCTCTCCAAGGTGCCGGCTGACCGCTTCACGTCGCTCACCAGTTTTGCCGCGGCCCTGGACCACATGTCTGCCGCGCGCCCGGGGACGGTCGCGGTGCTGCCGTTCCGCAACCTGAGCGCCGATCCGGACAACGAGTTCTTTGCCGACGGCATCACTGAGGACGTCATCGCCCACCTGTCGAAGATCCGAGCGCTGAAGGTGATCTCCCGTGCGTCCGTGATGCCGTTCAAGGCGCGCGAGCAGAGCCTCCAGGAAATCGGAGCCGCGCTTGGCGCGACCTGCCTGCTGGATTGCAGCGTACGCCGCGTTGGGGATCGTGTGCGCATCGTGGCACAGCTCATCGACGCCGAATCGGATCAGCACATGTGGGTCGAGACTTACGACCGCCAGCTCACCGACATCTTCGCCATCCAAACCGACGTCGCGCTACAGATCGCGGCCGCGCTCGAGGCGGAACTGTCACCCGAGGAGCAGATGCGCGTTCGCGCGGAACCCACCACCGACCTCGTCGCCTACCAGCTGTTTCTCCAGGGTCGACGCTGGCTGGCGGATTACACACCTTCCAGCCTGTCGCGCGCGATCGACTATTTCGAGCGCGCGCTCACCCGTGACCCCGACTTCGCGCTCGCGAGCGCGAACATGTGCCTCGCGTACACGGAGCTCGCCGAGCAGGGAGTGGTCGAGCCGGAGGCCGCGTACCGACATGCCGCGGACGCCGCGGCGCATGCCCTCCGCGCCGATCCGCAGCTGGACGCGGCACACATGACATCGGCGTATCTGAAGATGGTGCGGGAATTCGACTGGGCAGGCGCGGAAAGGTCGTACCGGCGGGCGCTCGAGCTGGGGCCGGGCAGCGCCGACACGTACGACCTGTACGGTCGCCTGTGTGCGGCGCTCGCCCGCTATGACGAAGCCCTCGCTCTGCTGGAGCGCGCGCAGGAGCTCGATCCGCTCGCGCATCGGCTGGACATCGCCACCACGCTTCTGAGGGCGGGGCGGTACGACGAAGCCGTGAAGCGGGCGGAGGAGGCCATGGACCTGAGTCCCGCTCACGACCGCGCGTACGCCACGCTCGGCTGGTCATACTTCCTGAACGGGCGAGTCGAGGAGGGGTTGGCGGAACTGGAGCGCGCCGTGTCCGCTACGCCCGGCAATACCCTCTGGCTCGGGCAGCTCGGCGAGGCATACGCAATGGCCGGTAATGAAACGAAGGCGCGTGCCATCCTCGCCGAGCTGGAGACACGGGCGCAGCGCGCGTTCGTGTCTCCGTATCACTTTGCGTACGTCCACACAGGGCTCGGCGAGCTGGATCGCGCTGTGGACCTGCTCGAGCGCGCAGTGGCCGAGCGCACCGGTCCAGCTTACGGGATCAAGAGCTCGTTCCTGTTCCTTCCCCTGCACGACCACCCGCGATTTCGAACCCTGCTGGGCCGGATGAACCTCGCGTGAGAGCGCGGCCAACGATCAGCGATCCCGGATGGCGAACCGATGGCAAGCACTGCTTCTCGCATAATCTTACCGATCGTAGTCGCGCCGTCGTGGTGCCTAATGATCTCGGCTACACGCTGGTACTGAGCCCGGGCGATCCCGAAGGCCTGGTCGCGGCGCTGCGCAATTGAGCCAGCAAGTGGTCAGGGATGACAAATTCGGCTTGCTCGTTAGGTGCTGCATGTCGTCAGAGGTAAGGCTTCGCTTCTTTCAACGCGGAGGTCGCGGAGGTTTCGCGGAGGAAAACAGAAATAGAACGAACAAATCCGATGTGCTCCCCTTTCTCATCGAGCAGCTCGCCAAGGCGACGCCACGCGGGCGCGATGCGCGGAGTATAAGGCCAACTGGCTGGTGCCAGCACGAAGTCAGATACGATCATCATGGCACTGGTTCGTTCCTTGGAACCTCTGCGCATTCTGCGATCCTCTGCGTCCCCTGCGTCAAAAGAACGCTCTCTCCAGGGATGATGAACTATTCCCACGCGCAACAATTCACAAAGAGCAGATGGTCATCTAATCGCCCGCTCCAGCACTGCTGATGCCTCGGTGACCTGAGTCGCCAGGCGCTCGATTGCCGCCGCGACGCGTGCCGCCTCGCGTCGAGCGACGGCGAGATCAGGCTTGTCCTCGACCGCCTCACGAATCCCCGGCATCGTCTTCACGCCATAGCCGGTGTAGAATCCCGGTGCGTAGATGAGGTGGCGGAACCAGTCGCGGCCCGGGAGGCCCGAAGCGTCGGTCAGCGCTCGCTCGGTGCGATACAGCATCTTGTTGGCCTCGGCCATGCGATTCCACTTCGATCGTACATCCCGGGCGCTCATTGCAGCGACGCGGGCCACTACCGCTTCATGGCGAGAGGCGGCGGTGTCGAGCCGTGCGAGCGCCGAACGGACCGCCGTCAGATCGAGCGTGCGAACGGTGTCGTTGTCCCGGGCCTCCTTCTCGATCTCCTCTACGTAACGCAGATAGGTCCGCGCGACCGTTCCAAATTCGAAAGGCAGCACTGGGGCATCAGCCAGGCGCAGGATCGCCGTACCCGTGGTCTGTGCCTCGAGCACTCCGTATGCGAACGTCGTATCGAGAAAGCGGGTGTAGAAATCGTAGGTGTCGTGGATGGAATGATAGATGCCATCGTCGGTCTCCCCGCCGTAGCTGATGTTGAGCGAGGCGAGACCCAGGTGATCGATGAAGGCGGTGTAGTCTGACCCCGAACCGAGCGCGCTGATGGTGAATGCCGTATCGCGCCGTGAAGTCGTGAGCGTCGGGACGGCTGCTGCCGGGCGGCGCTCTCCAGCGATGCGGCGCTGTTCACGGGCGAGTAGCGAATCGTCAGGCGTGCGTGGTTGCGTGGGGTCCACGTTGCCGCTGTCGGGCTTTGGCAGCTGCCGAGCAACGCTTTGCACCGGGGTGGTGCCGGCGCGACGTGCCTTCTCCTTCAACTGCGCATCGAGCACGCTCGCGCTCTTGACAGGATCATTGATGTCGCGGGCGACCTCGTACATGAACGTTTCCAGCGAATGGGAGCCGCCGACATCGAGCCAGCCGCGGTCGTTCGTGTCGCTGTTGAGATAGGCGACGGCATTGGCATCCAGCGCGATGCGGTGCTTCTCCGCCCACTCGGTGGAGCCGAGCAAGCCCCACTCCTCGCCATCCCATCCAGCGAGGACGATCGTCCGCGCCGGCCGCCAGCCGGTCCTGAGCAGCGCACCTAACGCCCGCGCCGTCTCCTCGAGGGCGACCATGCCGGAGATCGGATCCTTGGCGCCGTTCACCCAGGCATCGTGATGATTGCCGTAGACGATCCACTGATCCGGCGAGAGCGCGCCCGGAATGCGTGCGATGACGTTGTAGAGTGGCCGCGTTTCCCATTCGAATTCGAGCGCGAGTCGAACGCGCGCCGGGCCGGGACCTACGTGATAGGTGATAGGCAGCGCGCCGCGCCACGCTTCGGGCGCCACCGGACCATCGAGGGCGCGAAGGAACGGAAGCGCGTCCTCATAGCTTATCGGCAATACCGGAATGCGCTCGATCGTCTTTGCTTCGCTGATCGCCAGCCTGCGCGCGCCGGGCTCCGACCCCCAGCCCGGCGAGAGCGGATCGCCCGGATGGATCGGCATGTCCATGACGCTGCCGCGCTGCACGCCGTTCCACGGACGCATCGGTCCGTCCGGATACAGATCTCCCACCCAGTAGCCGTCATCGCGCGGATCGGAGTAGAGAATGGCGCCGATCGCGCCATGCTCGGCGGCCAGCTTGGGCTTGATGCCGCGCCACGAACGTCCGTACTTGGCGATCACGATCTTGCCTTCGACGCTGATACCGAGGCTGTCGAGCACCCGGTAGTCGTCAGGGATGCCGTAGTTGACGAAGACCAGCTCACCGGTGACGTCACCGTCAGGTGAGTACGCGTTATAAGTCGGCAGCTGGTTGGCATCGTTGGCGTCCTTGTCCCCGATCGCAGGCTGCTCGGCGAGCGTCGCCTTGTACTGCGTGGGCCCGAGCAACTCGAGCGAGCGCGAAACCGGCCGTGGCATGAGCGCTTCGAATCGCTCGATCCGCGCATCGAGTCCCGCCGCGCGAAACTTCTGCAGAATGTGCTCGGCTACCTGCCGCGACCGATCTGTGCCCGCCTCGTGAGGCTCCTCGGAGAGGAGCCGCATGCGCTGACGCAGCGAGTCCGGGTGCGGCACGGCCTTGAGCTGCGTTTCACGCGCTGCCTGGCCCGCCAGCGTCGCGGTCGGAAATCCCCGGATAGGCTGCTGCTGGGCGTCAGCTACGGCAGGGAGGAAAAGCAGAAGTCCAGGAGCTGAACGGAAGAGTCCGTGCAATTGCATTTAGAAATCTCTCGGTTGTTGACAGGCACAAGTCGATTCAATCAGTGCCTGGCTAGTCAGCGCGTTGCCGAAATCGCGTCGCCTGGGCATCTCGCGATTTTTTAACGCAGACGACGCGGAGGTTCGCAGAGGACGCAGAGAAGTGAGAAAGAATAACAAGAAAAGAAGAACCTGAGAGCATCGATCCGTGGGAGCAACTGAATTACCTGGCGACCGCACCCGCGCCACGCGCGCCGATCCCGGTGACGCCGCCGGAGACGATGAAAGTGAGCACTTCGCTGCTCTCGAGAGCTACCGGAGCGACCCGTGACCTGGGTACCACAATGAGATTGCCCGCGAAGTTGTAGGACTGGGGCAGGTAGACGGCAACGTGGTCCTCCAGCTGGAGCTGCGGCAGCGCAGCTCGCGTTATGAATCCGAGCGCGCGAACGGCGCCGTCCGGAGACAGCGTGACGAGCACCGGCTGGTCGAAGCGGCGCTGCTCCCCGACGAAGGCGTTGAGCAGATCCTTCGTCGAGGAGTAGAGCAGCCTGACGAACGGCAGCCGGTGGAGCACCCGGTCGAGAATGTTTACGGCGCCGCGTGTGAGCAGGTTGGAAGCGAAGAAGCCGAGCAGCGTGACCAGCGTGATGGTGGCGACGAAGCCGGCGCCGGGGATCGGCAGTCCGAGCCATCGGTCGACTGTGCTGAAGATCAACCAGCACACGTACAGCGTGATGGCGAGCGGGGCGGCGAGGACGAGTCCCCGGAAAAAATAGTTGGCGAGACGGGACATAACGAGTATTAGTGCCACGCGCCTCCGGCAGGGTGCTGCAGGCGCGGCAGATCGCTACGTTACCGTCCGTCAAGCGGTGCGGCAACCGCTTTTCGAAAAGCGGGAATGGAATCGGAAATGGGAAAACGGGAACCGCTCGACCCGGGGAGGGCTGCAGTGTACGGATCATCGTTTCCCGTTTCCCGTTCCCCGTTTCTCATTTCATTTCCCATTGCTCGGCAGTGGTGGGGCGTACGTGCGCGCTCGAACGAATGCGTCCGGGATCCGTGCGATACCCGCTGCGGGCATGTGCCTTGCGCCATTGACCTGAGCAGCCGCTTCAATTGCGGCGCGGTCGAATTAACCCGCCAAAGGAGTCGCATGCCCAAGAATCCAGCAAAGCGCGGGCGCCAGAAGGGTGCCGTAACCCACGCCGAGGGCGAGCACGGCGCTCGCACGCACAACAAGATAATTGAACAGCTCCAGAGTGGGCACAGCGGCCAGAGTGCGAAGGAGGCGGGCGACACCGGCGATCCGATGCATTCGGAGCAGGGAAAGCACCGGCTGTTCGAAGGCCGTAAGCAGCACGACGAGGCCTCGAAGAACAGCGAGAAGACGCGGCTCAGCCGCGACATCGACCGGCACAACCACAATCGTGAGAACTATCAGGTAGTGGGCGGCACTGAAACACATCCGGCCATGCCGCGGCACAAGAAGCCGGACAACCTTCCGGAGAAGTAACGCTCAGCGACGAGCGGCGCCGGCGATCGGCTTGCGGCACTGGGAGCGCGGGGGATTTTCTGCCGTCGCGCTCCACCTTGCCGGCGTTGCGCAGGGCGGCATCCTTATGCGGCGGCTGCCGCCTGTACGAGCGCCTGAGGATCACGAGAGCCCCTTGACTGCCCTATATATTACTGTATAGTTGTTCAGTTGACCTTTCTCGTGCGGACCGTCGCACGTTCTTAGCCATAAGTGATTCCAGTGCCGCACTCGGGTGTATCGATGCCCCCAGTAGTCGCGCCGGCCGAGTTGGCGCAGATCCTCTTATAACACCCGGACGTTCGGCTGCTCGACGTTCGAACTCCGGGCGAGTACCAGACGGCGCACATCCGCGGCGCTTACAACGTTCCGCTCGACAATCTCGGTGAGCACGGCGAGAAGATCCCATGTTCGCGATCCTTTCCGCGCTGGTTGGCAGCGGTCTCGTGTTCGCCGGCGTGAGCGACACGTGTATGATGGGCATGTTGCTCGCCAGGCTCCCGTACAACAGACCCGTGGGTTGCGACGTTTCCGCAATGGTGCGTGCGCTCGCGTCAGGCACCTCGCCGGGCGGCGGACCACGTACTTTCACTGCGCTCTATGGAGCGAACGCATGCTGTTGAAACGCTTCTATGACAACAAGCTCGCGCAGGCGAGCTATCTCGTTGGGTGCCAGGCCACCGGCGAGGCGCTGGTCGTCGATGCGAATCGCGACATCGGGCAATATGTAAATGCCGCCGACGCAGAAGGGCTGCGTATAACGCACGTCACCGAGACGCACATCCACGCCGACTACGTATCCGGCAGCCGGGAGCTCGCGCAGCGTGCTGGTGCGCAGCTCTTTCTGTCGAATGAAGGGGGCCCCGACTGGAAGTACGCCTTCGCGAGCGAGTCAGCGGCGACGCTGCTGCGGGACGGGAGTTCGTTCATGGTCGGCAACGTCAAGGTCGACGTAATGCACACACCGGGACACACTCCGGAGCACATCTCGTTCATGATCACCGATACCCCGGCGACGTCGCTACCGATGGGAGTCTTCACCGGCGATTTCGTGTTCGTCGGCGATGTGGGTCGACCCGACCTCCTCGAGCGCGCCGCGGGGTTCGAGGGCGCGATGGTCGAGGGGGCGCGGACACTTTTCCGCTCGCTGCAGCGCTTCAGGGAGCTCCCCGACTATCTGCAGCTCTGGCCCGGGCACGGTGCGGGGTCGGCGTGCGGCAAGTCGCTCGGCGCGGTGCCGTCCACGACGTTGGGCTACGAGAAGGTAGCCAACTGGGCGTTAGCTATGC
>JBPCLX010000148.1:0-11253 GCA_051002815.1 Gemmatimonadaceae bacterium | reverse complement strand
TCCGTGTACTTCATGCCGGAGTACGAGGAAGAAGGCTCGATCGCGATTCGCACGCCTGACGGCTCGTTCAAGCTCGGCTACGGCGCCCGCGTTGGCATCATCGCCGAGACCTCGTTCCTGCCGGGTGTGTCGGCGACCTGGATGCGCCGGCAGCTGCCCCGCATCTCGATCGTGACCGAGCCCAGCTCGATCGACGAGATATCACTGGCCAACTTCGACAACGAGGCCACATCGTGGCGTGTGGTTGCCGGCAAGCACCTCGGACCGATTGCGCTTTCCGCTGGCGCGGGCCAGGATTCGTACGAGTCTTCGGCGCAGCTCGGTTGGCACGTGCAGCAGGGCAGTATCGATGAGTCGCAAGGCAGCTTTGCCTTCGGCGGACGCACCATCGAGGCGACCAGCTACTTCGCCAACCTGATGCTCGATCTGAAGGTGATCCAGCTGGTCGGCGAGATCGGCCAGGTGAGTGTGAGCAATCGCTCTGCGGCCGACTTCTTCAATCAATTCGATGAGGCACCCGACTCGGCTCGTCTGTATGGATCGCTCGGATTCCGCGTCGGTCGTGACTAGTGCCTGACGAGCACCCGGCCGGATCGCGCGATCGCGCGTTCATGCGCCGGGCACTCGCCCTCGCCCGTCGCGGGTGGGGGCAGACGGCGCCGAACCCCATGGTCGGCGCCGTCGTCGTTGCGGGAGACGAAGTGGTGGGGGAGGGATGGCACGCCCGGTTTGGCGAAGCGCACGCCGAGACGGCGGCGCTCATCGCCGCGGGCGATGCAGCGAACGGCGCGACGGTTTACGTCACCCTCGAGCCATGCGCTCATCACGGCAAGACCCCGCCGTGCGTCGACGCGCTCATCGCCGCGCGTGTGGCCCGCGTGGTATGCGCGGTGCGCGATCCTACGGCCGCAGCCGGTGGGGGAGCCGAGCGTCTGGAGCAGGATGGAATTGCTGTCACGATAGGCGTGGAGGAGGCGGCGGCGCGCGAGCTGAATGCCTCCTTCTTTCATAACGCCTCGGAATCATCGCGGCCGTTCGTCACGCTCAAGCTCGCCCTCTCAATGGATGCGGCTGTTGCCGACGCCTTCGGCCAGTCCAAATGGATCACCGGACCGGCCTCCCGTCGCGAGGTTCATCGACTGCGCGCCGGCCATGATTCCGTCGCCGTTGGAATTGGAACCGTGCTCGCCGACGATCCATCGCTCACCGTGCGTGACCGCCACGCGCCGCGGGAACCGACACAGCGCATCGTCTTCGACCGGCAAGCGCGCCTTCCGCTCGATTCGAGGTTGGTTCGAACGACTTCCGATTCACCCGTACTAGCGGTTGTTTCTCCGCAGGCGGACGCTCGCAAAGTGATGGAGTTGGAGCGGTCCGGCGTGCGCATTGTGCATGCGGATGACCTCCCGGATGCTTGCGTGTCGCTTCGCGCCCTGGGAGTACGCAGCCTGTTGGTGGAAGGGGGTGCAAAGCTGGCGTCGGCCTGGCTCGCGGCGTCGCTGCTGGACCGCCTGATTATCTTTCAGGCGCCGCTGGTACTGGGCGCGGGCGCCAAATTGGCGTTCGCCGGCGTTCCGGCCGAAGCGCTGGAGCGGGCGCGCCGGTTCAGGGTGCTGGCGCGGAAGCGCTTCGGGAACGATCTCATGACAGTGTACGCGCCGGAGGGGAGTGTTCACCGGGCTGATTGACGATATCGGTATCATCGAGCAACTGGAAACGACCGAAGCCGGTCGTACGTTCAGCGTGCGGTGCGCATATCGCGATCTGGTGGCCGGAGAAAGCATCGCGCTCAACGGCGCATGCCTCACCGTGCGCGAGCATGGCTCGGGATGGTTCACTGTTGCGGCTGTACGCACATCGCTCGACCGCACGGTGATAGGCAACTGGAAGGCAGGCCAGCGGGTGAATCTGGAGCGGGCGCTGCGCGCCGGCGACCGGCTGGGCGGTCATCTGGTACAGGGACACGTCGATGGAGTCGGCACCGTCGCCGCCGCCACTTGGCGTGAGGATGCGTTGCTGGTCGACATCGAGGTGCCGCCGGCGCTGTTCGCGCTGTTGGTTCCTCTGGGATCCGTCGCGGTGGATGGCGTGAGCCTTACGGTAAATTCTCTGCCCGCCGACGACTTGTTGCAGGTCTCGCTCATCGAGTTCACTCGCCGTGTCACCACGTTAGGTGATCTGGCCGCCGGAGCACTCGTGCACCTGGAGGCGGATGTGATTGCCAAGTACGTGCACCGATTGGCCGCGCCGTACCTGGCCTCGCGTCCGAGCTGACAATGGATTTCGCCACCGTCGAAAAGGCGCTCGCCGACATTCGCGAAGGCAGGATGATCCTCGTCGCTGACGACGAGGATCGTGAGAACGAGGGTGACCTCATCTGCGCCGCCAGCCGGGTGACGCCCGAGCTCATCAACTTCATGATCAAGCGCGCCGGCGGATTGATCTGCCTTGCGCTGACCGCCGAGCGGTGCGACGAGCTTGGGCTCACGGCGATGAGCGAGGACAACATCGATGAGTATCGCACGGCCTACACGGTCAGCATAGACGCCGCGAGGCATCACGGTGTGACCACCGGCATCAGCGCTTGGGACCGCGCCAGGACGATCGAGGTCGCCGTCGATCCCGAGACCCGTCGCAGCGACCTGCGGTATGGCGGCCACATCTTCCCCCTGCGCGCTCGCGATGGCGGGGTGCTGCAGCGCGTCGGCCACACCGAGGCGGCGGTGGACCTCGCCCGGCTTGCCGGACTATTTCCGGCGGGGGTGATCTGCGAGGTGCTGGATGCCGACGGCAATTCGGCGCGCCGCCCGATGCTCGAGGAGTTCGCTCGCGAGCATCAGCTTTCGTTCATCACCGTCGCGCAGCTCGTTGCCTATCGACTACGCTTCGAGCGGCTGGTGCACCGCGTTGCCGAGACGAGGCTGCCCACCCCCTGGGGCGACTGGAACGTCATCGGCTACAGCAACGATGTGGACGCCCATGAGCACGTGGCGCTCACCTACGGGGAGATCGGCGAGGGCGAAGAGGTGCTGGTCCGCATGCACTCCAAGTGCCTGACGGGAGACGTGTTCGGATCCCGCCGCTGCGATTGCCAGTGGCAACTGCACACGGCGATGGAGATGATCGCCAAGGAGGGCCGGGGAGTGGTCGTCTATCTCGACCAGGAGGGGCGGGGAATAGGGCTGCTCAACAAGCTCAAGGCGTACGAGCTTCAGGACGGCGGCGCCGACACCGCCGAAGCCAACGAGCGGCTCGGCTTCAAGCCCGACTTGCGCAACTATGGAATCGGCGCGCAGATCCTTCTCGATCTCGGGCTCCAGTCCATCCGTCCCATAACGAACAATCCGAAGAAGCTGGTGGGGTTGGAGGGGTACGGGCTGCGTGTCAGCGACCGTGTGCGCATCGAAGGGCCGGTCACCTCCGACAACCGCGGCTATCTGGAGGCGAAGCGCCTCAAGCTCGGCCACCTGTTCTCGCACTGATGGCCGAGTTCTCGGGAGAACCGGCTGGCACCGGCCGGCGATTCGCCGTCGTCGCCAGCCGGTTCAACGAATCGATCACCCGCAAGCTGGTCGATGGGGCGATCGATGCCCTCGTAAGGCACGGCGCGTCGCTCGACGATGTGGACATCGTCTGGGTGCCTGGCGCGTGGGAGCTGCCGGTTGCCGCCCGCCGCCTGTTCGAGACGCAGCGCTACGACGCGCTGGTGGCGCTCGGAGCGGTGATTCGCGGTGGCACGCCGCATTTCGAGTTCGTCGCCGCCGAAGCGTCGCGCGGGCTCATGGCAGCCAGCACTGAATTCGATGTGCCGTTCGGCTTCGGACTGCTGACATGCGATGACGTGGCCCAGGCCGAGGAGCGCGCCGGAGGCGCGCACGGCAACAAAGGCTGGGACGCCGCGCTCGCCGCGCTGGAGATGGCCGACCTCTTTGCCAGACTGGATGCGTCGTCGGAGGAGTGAGACGCGCGCCCGCGCGCGCGCCCTCCAGGCCTTGTATGCGTGGGATGTGCGAGGGCAGGTGTCGCTCGACACGCTCGCCACGCGGATGTGGGACGATCTCAACGTGCCCGCTGACGAGCGCCTCCGCGCCGCCCGCATCATCCGCACCGTCGTCGAGCAGCACCAGGCCATCGACGATCTGCTGCGCGATGTGACGACCAATTGGCGGCTCGAACGTGTTGGTGCGATCGAGCGATCGGTCATGCGACTCGCCGCCGCCGAGCTTCTCCGGGATGAGGAGCCGCCGCGGGTCGTTCTGCAGGAGGCCGTGATCCTGGCCGAGCGATTTGGCACCGCGCAGAGCGCGCGGTTCGTGAACGGCGTGATCGATGCCGTCGCGCGCCGCCTTGGCCGACTATAGTGCGCATACTTCTGGTCAACTGGCAGGACAGAGAAAACCCGCAGGCAGGTGGCGCCGAGCTACACCTGCACGAAATTTTCGGCCGTATAGCCGCAATGGGGCATACCGTTTCCCTCCTGTGCGGCGGATGGGCTGGGGCTCCGCATCGCGCCGAGCTCGACGGCATCTCCGTGCATCGCGTCGGTACACGCTACACCTTTCCCTTCCTCGCGCGCCGGTGGTGGCGGCGCGAAGGTCAGGCACTGGATGCGGAGGTGCTCATCGAAGACATCAACAAGGTTCCCCTGTTCACGCCGCGATGGGGAGCCCCGCGCACCGTCGCGCTCGTTCCGCACCTGTTCGGCACCACGGTCTTTCGTGAGGCGCCCGCTCCGCTCGCCGGCGTCGTCTGGCTCGCCGAGCGTCCGCTACGCGCGATGTATGGCCATGTACCCTTCCAGGCGATCAGCACCAGCACCGCCGATGATCTTGTGGCCCGTGGCATCCAGCGCGAGCAGATCGAGGTGATCTATCCGGGAATCGACACCTTACGGTTCACCCCGGCGCCCGATCTGCGCGAGCCGGAACCGCTGTTCATTTATCTGGGACGGCTCAAGCGCTACAAGGGCGTGGATGTAGTGTTGCGCGCCTTTTCGGCGCTGGCGCACCCCTCTGCGCGGCTGCTCATCGCCGGCTCCGGCGACTACCGGCCGGCGCTCGAGCGCCTCGCGGCCTCGCTTGACCTCGGCGATCGGGCGAGATTTCTTGGATTCATTACCGAAGAGGAGAAGTTGGCGCTGTTGCGTCGTGCATGGGCGCTCCTGTTCGCGTCACCCAAGGAGGGTTGGGGGATCACCAATCTCGAGGCCGCGGCTTGCGGCACTCCCGTAATCGCTTCGGATGCTCCGGGGCTGCGGGAATCGGTGCGTCACGGAGAGACTGGCTACCTCGTGCCCCATGGCGACGTGCAGGCAATGGCCGCCCGCATGGGGGAGCTGGCGCGGTCTCCGGCGCGTGTCGCGTCCCTCGGCGCCAGCGGGCGCGCCTTCGCCGAACGTTTCAGCTGGGACGCTGCCGCGCGCCAAACGGAGGCGCATTTGCGCGACATAGTCGCACCACCGGCGCCTATCACCGGGCGCCATGCCTAGCGAGGAGGAGTTTCCGTGCAGATCATGTTTCAGGCGCATCACGCGGTCATCTCGGACCACATGCGGCAGCGTGCCGAGCGTGCCGTCCGCAAACTCGCCCGCAAGCTGGCGCGGGCGGTCGACGCGATCATCCGCTTCGAAACCGATGGCAAGGTTCGTGTGGTCGAACTGATATTCAACGCGCCGGGAAAGCGCTCGCTGGTCGCCAAAGGCACCGCCCGAAACTACGGTCCGGCTCTCGCCGAGGCCGCCGCACGAATGGATAGGCAGCTCAGCCGGCTCAAGCGCACGCCGGCGATGCGGGCACGCACGTTGAGTCGCGCGTGAAACGACTGCGCCTCACGGTGGGGCGTCTGGTCGAGACGATGGGCGAGACGCTCGAGCTGGAGTACCTCGGCGAACCCGAAGGACTCGAGCGCGAGATCACGAGCAGCGAAGCGGCCAGCCCGGGGTTGGTACTTTCCGGCTACACCGATCGCTTCGTCCCCGACCGGATGCAGGTGCTCGGCGAGACGGAGATCTCCTACCTCGCATCACTGCCCGCCGACAGGCGTGAGGCGCTCCTCGAAAAGTACCTGGATTTTCCCATCCCGTGCCTGATCGTCACCAAGGGGCAGGAGCTTCCAGGGGAACTGGAGCGGGGATCTCGTAAGGCAGGTGTCCCCCTTTTGCGGTCGCAACTGAAGACGAGCGAGTTCTACCGCCGGCTCAAGCCGTTTCTCGAGGAGGAATTCGCTCAGACCACGACGTTGCACGGATCGCTCGCCGACGTCTACGGCGTGGGACTTCTGTTCGTCGGTCAGAGCGGCATTGGCAAGTCGGAGTGCGTGCTCGATCTCGTCGAGCGCGGCCACCGGCTGGTCGCCGATGATCTCGTCATTGCATCGCGCCGCGGCACGGATATCATCATCGGACGCGGTCACGACCTGCAGCGGCACCACATGGAGATCCGTGGCGTAGGGGTGATCGATGTTCCGGCGGTGTTCGGCGTGCGCGCCGTAAGGCAGCAGAAGCGGATCGAGGTCGTCGTACAGCTCGAGGAATGGAATAGCGAGGCGAACATCGACCGCACCGGGCTGGATATGAAGAACACTGCGATTCTCGACGTCGAGATACCCAAGGTGATCGTTCGGCTCAATCCCGGAAAGAACATCACCGTCGTCGCCGAAGTCGTGGCAATGAATCATCTACTGCGCTACGCCGGCGTCGATGTAGCCGAGGCGTTCAACGAGCGTCTCATCGGTCGCATGCGCACGGCGAGCCAGGTTAGGCAGTATCTCCGTGAAGACAATGAGTAGCGACGCGAAGGCGCTCGTAGCCGGCCACGCCGCGTTCGCCGAAGGTCTCGTCTCCGCCGTTGAGCAGATCACCGGGCAGAGCGAGCAGTTCGTAACCATGACGAACACGGCGATGAGTGCCGATCAGATAGAGGAGAATATGCGCAACGTGGTTCGCGAGCACGCCATTCACGTGATCTTCACCGACCTTCCGGCTGGAAGCTGCACGATCGCCGCGCGCCGTCTGCTGCGCGATGACAGCGAGCTCACCCTGGTCACCGGCGTCAACCTCGCCGCGCTTCTGCATTTCATGTCGCATGGCGAGATCACATCGCGCGAAGCGGCTGTGAGCGCTGCGGAGCGCGCCAAGGACTCCGTTCTCGTCGTGGGCACGCCCGGTGGCCGTTGAACTCTTCCGGATCGACGACCGCCTGATCCACGGGCAGGTCGTCGTTGGCTGGGGACAGCCGATGCAGCTCGGCTTCATTGCGCTGGTCGATGACGAGGTGGCCGCCAGCGAATGGGAGCAGGAACTCTATCGCATGGGCGTACCTCCAGAAATGGACGTCTATTTCGCTACCGTGGAGCAGGCGGCCACCGAGCTGGAAAAGTGGAATGCAGATCCGCGGCCGGGCATCCTTCTCACCGGTGACATTGAAACGATGGCGCGGCTCATCGAGCGGAGTACCAACATCGAAACCGTGAACATCGGCGGCCTGCATCATCGGGAAGGGCGGGGAATCTGCCTGCGCTACGTGTACCTGACGCCTGACGAGCGAGAGGCCCTTCGCGCTCTGCAAAAGCGCGGAGTCACCGTCACCGCGCAGGACGTTCCCTCGGCGCGGCCCATGTCGCTCGATGACGTTCTCGAGCATGGTAAAAAGTGAGCCTGATCGAGATTCTGCCTTACGTACTGCTCGGCGGCGTGCTCGGGCTCGACGTAGTAAGTTTTCCGCAAGCGATGATTTCGCGGCCCATTGTCGCGGCGACGGTGGCCGGTGCGTTCGGCGGAAACGCGCTGCACGGACTGATGCTCGGGGCGATCGTGGAGCTGTTCGCCCTGGAGATGCTGGCGGTGGGTGCTTCCCGATATCCGGAGTGGGGCTCGGCATCGGTGGTCGGCGGCGCGGTGTTCGCCGGAAGCGCGGTGTCCGTTCCGCTGGCCCCATCACTGGCTGCGGCGATCATCGCCACGCTCATCATCGCCTGGATCGGCGGATGGTCGATGTACGGCCTGCGCCGGTTGAACGGCGTGCTGGCCCGGCGGGCCCTGCCGTCGCTCGAGCGCGGCGACCCAAGTTCGGTGTCGTGGCTGCAGCTGATCGGCCTGACGACTGACTTCGTTCGCGGTGGATTGCTGGCCGGCGTGGGAATCGCGATCCTCGCGCCGTTTGCGGGCATCGTTGCTCGCGGAGGGGCTGTCCCCGATATGGTCTATCTGGTGGTCATCTGGGGACTGGCGCTTGCCGCGGCGGTCAGCGCGCTTTGGGTGATAATTCGCGGCTCGTCAGGCGCGGCGTGGTGGCTGGCGGCCGGCCTTGCCGCAGGCGTGGGACTCGTGGTGCTCCGATGAGCGCGCCCGACGCCAAAACGCCGGTGGCCGAACCGGTGGCTCTGCCGCCCACCACGTGGGTGGAAATGTATTTTCGCATGCTGGCCGTTCAGGGTTCCTGGAATTACGAGCTGCTACTCGGACCAGGGATCGGCTTCTGCGTCGAGCTAGCGCTCCGGCGCCTGCCCTGGGGCCCGGGCGGCGAGGCATATCGTCAGGCGTTGGCGCGGCAGTCGCGATATTTCAATTCGCACCCATATTTCGTCTCGCTCGCGGTCGGCGCCCTTGCCCGGGCCGAGCTCGAACGGGTGCCCCCGGTCCAGCTGGAACGCTTTCGCACCGCCATGTGCGGCCCGCTGGGAAGCGTGGGCGACCGGCTGGTGTGGGCGCGCTGGCTTCCGCTCTGCTCGTCTGTGTCGTTGCTCGCCTACGCGTTGGGCGCCTCGCCGGGCGCGGTCTTGCTCATTTTCCTTCTGCTCTACAATGTGGGACACCTGAGCCTTCGCGGGTGGGGGTTCTGGGCGGGGTGGCGGTCGGGGATGCGTGTAGCCGGAGCGCTCAACGCCGCGCCACTGAGGCAGGGGCCGGTCTACCTTGGTCGGATCGTGGCACTCGTCGGCGGCGCTGCGCTGCCGGTACTTCTCGCCGGGTCCGTTGGACCGGCGCATAATCCCCTTGCCGCGACGACCATCGTCGCGCTCGCCATCGGCGCGTTTCTCGTCCGTATTCAGGGACGGGTCGAAGGTTGGCGTGTGGCGCTTGTCGCGCTAGCCGGGCTCGCACTCATCTCGGTCCTGCGATGACCACCGAACGCGAAGTGCAAATCATCAACAAGAACGGCCTTCACGCGCGCCCAGCGGCTGAGATCGTCAAGCTGGCCAGCAAATTTCGCTGCGAGATCACGATGGTCCGTGACGACCTGGAAGTGAACGGCAAGAGCATCATGGGTGTGATGATGCTCGCCGCCGAATGCGGCGCGACGCTTCTTGTGCGAGCCGAGGGCGTGGATGCCGACCTGGCTGTCGATGCCATCGCCGCTCTGGTCGAGCGAAAGTTCGGGGAGATCTAGTGGAGCGAACGCTCACCGGTATCTCCGCCTCGCCAGGCATCGCCATCGGGCCGGTGCGGCTTCTCCATTGGGAGGTGCCCGAAGTGCCCCACGCGATCATCCCCGACGACGACGTCGAGCTCGAGATCGCGCGCTTTCATGCCGCGCGTGTGGAGGCGCGGCAACGGCTCGACCAGGTGCGGCGGAGGGTCGAAGAGCGGGCCGGGCCCACCGAGGCGGCAATTTTCGAGGTGCAGCAGATGCTGCTCGACGATCCGGTCATGCTCGAGGAAGTGGAGTCGCTCATCCGGCATAACGTCGGCGCCGAGCAGGCATTCCACCAGCACATGGCTGATTGGCGCCATCGCTACGCGCGGGCGACGGACTCCTACATGCGCGAACGCGTGGGCGACATACTCGATCTCGAGATTCGCATGCTGTCGATCCTGCTGGGATTGCAGGATCATGATCCACTGGACATACCGTCGGGACAGCCGGTGGTCCTCGTCTCGCACGACCTGACGCCGAGCCTGACGGTTCAACTCGAACGTTCGAGCATAACGGCGATTGCTACCGATGTAGGCACGCGCACATCGCACGTCGCAATTCTCGCCCGCTCGCTCGGCATTCCCGCCGTCGTCGGCCTGCGCGATGCCACCGAGCGGCTGAGCGGTGGCGAGCTGGTGATTCTGGACGGCAGCGCCGGAACGGTCAACGTCAATCCCACCGACGCCGAGCTGGCGCTCTACCGCGACCGCGAGCGGATGGAGGCGGAGCGGACGATCGACCTCGCCCAGCTCGCCACCGCCGATGCCGTGTCGGTCGATGGGGTGGACGTCGTGCTGCTCGCCAACGTCGACGTGCCGGAAGAGGCGGAGCGCGCCGCGCGCAGCGGCGCGCGGGGCGTGGGGCTGATGCGGACCGAATTCCTGGTGCTTGGACGCGCCCAGATGCCTGACGAGGAGGAGCAGTACCGCGCCTATCGCCGCGTCGTCGAAGCGTTCGCCGGTCAGCCGGTGATCATCCGGACGTTCGACATTGGCGGCGACAAGCTACCGGTCGGCGGATTCCCGCACGAGGCCAATCCTTTCCTGGGATGGCGGGCGATCCGCATGTGTCTCGATCAGCCGGATCTGTTCAAGGTCCAGCTGCGCGCACTGCTCCGCACCGCGGTACATGGCGATGTCAGGATTCTGCTGCCGCTGATCGTGTCGGTCAACGAGGTGCGCGACACGGCGGACTTGTTGAGCGAGTCGGCTGCCGAGCTCGAGGCGGCGGGTGTGCCGTATCGCGGTGACGTTCCACTCGGCGTCATGGTCGAGACGCCGGCGGCAGCGTTGATTGCCGACAAACTGGCGCCGCTGGTGTCTTTCTTCAGCGTCGGCACCAACGATCTCGTGCAGTACACGCTCGCCGTCGATCGTGGAAACGTGAATCTGGCGTCACGATTCACGCCGATGCACCCGAGCGTGTTACGGCTCATTCGCCGCGTCGTCGAAGTGGGGATCAGCCATGGAGTAGAGGTCGGCGTCTGCGGGGAGATGGCTTCTCATCCGCTAACTGCCTACACGCTGGTTGGCCTCGGCATCCGGGAGCTCAGCGTGGCACCACGATCAGTGCCGGTCATCAAGCGGCTCATCCGCGGAATCTGCGTGAGCCACGCCGAGACCGCGGTGCGCCAGGCGCTCGAGGTCGATACGGCGCCGGAAGCCGAGGCGATTCTTCGCGCCAGCCTGATCGCCGCGGTCGGCGACGCCGGTATGCTCGAATAGCGGGTTGCCCGCCCCTCAGGGGCGGCGTATCATCCAGTGACGTTCAAAATTCGTCCGATTTCAGCTTTCGACGGCGGGCGATGCGCCTTGGCGCGTGCTCGGGTGGCGCGGTGGCG
>JBPCLX010000147.1:0-6077 GCA_051002815.1 Gemmatimonadaceae bacterium | reverse complement strand
CCCCATCGGTTCCATCGCGCCGCTCCAGGCCCAGGAGACCGACCCCTTCCTCTGGCTCGAAGATGTGGAGGGCGAGCGGGCGCTCGGCTGGGTGAAGGAGCATAACGAGAAGACCCTGGACCATCTCACCGCCCACCCGGCGTACAAGCCCATTCACGACGACATTCTCGCCATATACAACTCGAGAGATCGTATTGCGTATCCGTCGATCATGGGCGACCGGCTCTACAACTTCTGGCAGGACGACACACACGAGCGCGGAATCTGGCGGCGCACGACATGGGAGAGCTACCTGTCAGGCACGCCGGAGTGGCAGACGATCCTCGACATCGACTCGCTTGCCGCGGCAGAGAAAGTGAGCTGGTCGTACGGCGGGTCGACCTGCCTTGAGCCGGAATACGAGCGCTGTCTGGTGCGCCTCTCGCGCGGCGGGTCGGATGCGGTGCAGGTTCGCGAATTCGACATGACGACTCGCCGGTTCATCGAAGGTGGATTCATGCTCCCGGAAGCCAAGCAGAGCATCGCCTGGCTCGATCGCAATAACGTGCTCGTCGCCACCGACTTCGGCGCGGGGTCGATGACCTCGTCAGGGTACGCCCGGCAGGCAAAGCTCTGGAAGCGTGGAACGCCGCTCGCGCAGGCGTCGATGCTGTACGAGGCGGACACGAGCGACATGATGGTCGGTGTGGGGTCGTTCCGCACGGCGGACCACGAGTACAACGTGGTTTATCACCGGCCGACGATTTTCACCGGAACGATGTACCTGCTGCAGGAGGGAAAGCTGGTGAAGGTCGACCTGCCGCTCGACGCGGACCCGCATCTCGTGCGCGACCAGCTGGTAGTATACGTGCGAAAGCCGTGGACGATCGGCGGGAAGACGTACCCCGGAGGATCGCTGGTCGCGATGAAGCTCGATGACTTCCTGACGGGGCAGCGAGACTTCCAGATGGTGGTCCAGCCTGGCGAGCGCGAGACTGTAGATGGGGTGTCGGCCACGCGCGACTACCTGCTCGTCAGCATGCTCGACAACGTGCAGAGCGAGGTGCGGCGATATCGTTATGCGGACGGGGGCTGGACCCACGAGACCGAGCCGGCACCGCCGATGGGCAGCATCCGGATCGCCTCGACCTCTCCGCTCACCAACCGCTATTTCTTCACGTACAGCGGTTTCACACAACCGACGACCCTCTATCTCTCCGATGAAGGTGCCGAGCCGCGAAAGGTAGCCGGACTTCCGCCGCAGTTCGACGCCACCGGTCTGGTTGTGAAGCAGCACGAAGCGACGTCAAGGGACGGCACCAGGATTCCCTATTTCGTCGTCCATCGTGAGGGAATGCAGTTGAACGGCAACAATCCGACGCTGCTGTACGCATACGGCGGATTCGAGATCTCGATGACGCCTGGCTACAGCGGTACCGTGGGCACGGCATGGCTCGAGCGCGGCGGCGTCTATGTGGTAGCGAACATTCGAGGGGGAGGCGAGTTCGGCCCCACGTGGCACGATGCGGGACTCAAGGAGAACCGGCAGCGCGTCTACGACGACTTTCTCGCGGTAGCCGAGGATCTGATCGCACGCAAGATCACGTCGCCCGACCATCTGGGGATCCGCGGAGGGAGCAACGGTGGACTGCTCGTCGGCGTCGCCTACACGCAGCGGCCAGAGCTGTTCGACGCCGTCGTCGTGAGCGTCCCGCTGTTCGACATGCGTCGCTACAACAAGCTTCTCGCCGGCGCGAGCTGGATGGCGGAGTACGGCAACCCGGACATTCCGGAGGAGTGGGAGTACATCGGCAAGTACTCGCCATACCAGAACATCAAGCCGGGACAGAAGTATCCGCGGGTGCTGTTCACTACCACCACGCGCGACGACCGTGTGCACCCTGGCCACGCGCGCAAGGGCGCGGCCAAGATGGAGTCGCTAGGCTATCCCGTTTATTACTACGAGAACACCGAGGGCGGGCACGGTTCCGGGGTAACCAACGAGCAGCGTGCGCGGATGGACGCGGTGGTGTACACCTATCTGTGGCAGCAGCTCGGAAGCGGCACCACGCCGATTTCGATGCGCTGACGCTGAGCGACATGAGAACGAACATCGTCGTTACGGGTGTCGGCCCGGTGAGCGCCATCGGCTGCGGCCGCAACGACTTCTGGACGGCGCTCACGAACGGGCAGCACGGCTTTGGCCCGGTCACGCTGTGCGACACCGCGCAGTCGCCGGCCAAGATAGGCGCCGAAGTAAAGGACTTCCGCCTCGAACGCTACATCGAGTACGGCGACGTAATGGCGCGCCGTACGCCGCGCGCTGTCCAGCTCGCGCTCGCCGCCAGCGTACTGGCGCTTCACGATGCGGAGATCGACCTCGACGCTTGCGATCCCGAGCGCCTCGGTGTATTCGTCGGCACATCGATCGGGAACCTCGATGTAATCATGTCTATGAAGGAACGGCAATCCAATTCGTCGGCGTTGCCCCCGCACGCCGCCTTTCACTGCTTTAATCACTCGGCCGCCTGCGTCCTATCGAGTTTCTTCAACATCCGTGGGCCCACGCATACGACCACGACCGGATGCAACTCGGGGATCGACGCGTTAGGTCAGGCGGCGCGCTTCATTCAAGCGGGCGTCGCCGACGCAATTCTCGTCGTCGGCAGCGACTGCGAGCTCATGCCGGAGCTGTTCCTCGCCTTCAACGCCTCCAATTCGCTCACCACCCGCTACAACGACGATCCGGGACGCGCTTCACGCCCGTTCGATCGGGCGCGAGATGGCAACGTCATCGGCGAAGGTGCGGGTGCGCTGCTGCTGGAGTCGGAGGAGCACGCAAGCCGGCGCGGCGCCCGCACCTATGCGCGGATCGCGGGCTACCACGTGGCGTCGGCGGGACAGAACCGCCAGTACAGCCACGACTCTCCCGAGCTCGACACCAGGCCGAGCGTGCGTGCAATGCGCGGCGCGATCTCCGAGGCCGGCTGGAACGCCGAGGAGATCGATCTGGTCAACGCCAACGGGTCATCATCGGTGCTGTACGACCGGCTGGAAGGGATGGCGTTGCGAGAGCTACTTGGCGGCGCGCTTCCGCAGGTACGAGTCCAATCACAGAAGTCGATGCTCGGACAACATGGGGCGGGGTCCTCGGCGTTGCAGGCGATTGCCGCCTGCCTGACGATTCGAAGGGGCGTCGTCGCGCCGACCATAAACCATGACGATCCGGACCCGGCCTGCGGCGAGCTCCGCGTGGTGACCAGCGCCGAGATGTTTGCACCCGAGCGCGTGCTTACGCACTCGATCGGTCTCGGCGGCTTCTACTACACCGCGGCGGCGTTCGAGGGCAAGCCAGATATGGGAAGGCACACCGGATTGATGAGCGTGCGCTGGAGCGACGGACACAACCCGAAGTTCCCCCCAACCGAAGATTTCATGCAGCCGCTGGAGCCATGGAGTCCCCGTCAGGATGCGTGATTTGTAAACAGGCGTAGTGCACTTCCGGAATCTTGCTCGCTGAATTGGTTCCCTCTGGACTAAACGCCCGACATCTAGTATCGTAGGCGCGCTCGATCCGCGGTTCCCCCTACCAGCCTCAGGCGAACAATGCACCGTACGGTGTCGTCGAGCGTCGCCCTTCGTCGCGCGAGGCGAATGTGGCTCCCCACCTTCGCGTTCCTGGTAGCCGCGGCGCCGGTCGGTTGGCCCCCATTCCGGGCGGATGCTGGAAGAACGGTCGAATTCACGCTGACCGCCGCTCCCGCCCGTATTTCCCTGATCCCCGACTTTACTTCCGACGTCTACGCCTACAACGGGCAGGTGCCCGGTCCCACACTCGAGGTGCGTGAGGGCGATCGCGTAAGGGTGCACTTCAGAAACGAGCTCCCAGTACCCTCGACCATCCATTGGCACGGGATTCACCTGCCCTTCGACGCCGACGGAAGCCCGTTCCACCCTGTCGCGCCTGGCGGTACCCACGATTACGTCTTCACGTTGATGCCCGGCTCGGCGGGCACCTACTGGTACCACCCGCATCCTCATCACACCACTGGATATCAGGTAGCAAAAGGGCTGTACGGGGTGCTCATCGTCCGCGCCGCAGACGATCCCCTGGCGCACCTTCCGGAGAAGGTGCTGCTCCTCTCCGACAATCGGCTTCGCGCTGACGGCTCGATAGACTTTGCCGAGCCTCACTCGATGCAGGACCGAATCGACAGGGAGAACGGCCGCGAGGGCGATCTGATCTTCGTCAATGGCACCATAACGCCAACGCTGGCGATAGGCAGCGGTGAAGTGCAGCGTTGGCGCGTGATCAACGCGTCGGCGTCGCGTGTATACCGGCTGGCAATACCCGGCCACACCTTCTTGCACGTCGGCAACGATGGCGGGCTGTTCGAGCGACCGGTGGAAAAAAGCGAGATCGTGGTGGCTAGCGCCGAGAGGGTCGAGCTGCTCGTACGCGGCACCGGCGCTCCAGGAAGCCGCACCACGCTCGAGGCACTGCCTTACGACCGGTACATCCCGCAGACGAGGCCTACCGGGTGGGGGAAGCCGCGCACTTTGCTCAACATCGACTACAGCAGTGCCCCCCCGGTCAAGCCAGTTACAATTCCCGAAGCCTTACGACACGTCCCTCCACTGGACACGCTGGATGCATCGGCAACGAGGCTGATGGTGCTCACCCAGGGGATGATCAACGGACTTCACATGAACATGGACCGCGTGGACGTGCAGGCGAAGCTGGGCGCGACCGAGATCTGGGAGGTGGAAAACCTGGTGGGCATGGATCACCCGTTCCATCTGCACGGCTATCAGTTCCAGGTCCTCGATCGTAACGGGGTACCGGAGCCTTTCCGCAGCTGGAAAGATGTGGCGAACGTACCCAAGCATGAATCGGCGCGCTTCATCGTGCGTTATGATGATTTCGCCGGGAAGTGGATGTTCCACTGCCACATTCTGGACCATGAAGACCACGGCATGATGGGAGTACTCGAGGTCACACCCTAGGAGGCCACTTTGAAGCAGCTCGGCACGCTGTTAAGGACCCTCGGATCGCTTGTACCCGTTGTTGCAGTCAGTGCCTATGTGGGAGCCACCGCCCTCTCCTCACCGCCAGCGGAGAACCCCTCGGCGAGACCCCCCGCAGACATTGCCAACGGTCGCGCCATGGTGATCGAGCACGGCTGCGGAGACTGTCATGGAGGCGGGGCCAACCCGGCGGCCGAGGGCTGGCTCGTCGGAATGCGCGTACCGGATCAGGAATTCACGATTCCGCCAGACAGTGGGTTCAAGACGAGGCCTCGCAACCTCACGCCTGACAACACTACCGGCATGGGGCGGTTCAGCGAGCGTCAGATCTTCAACGCCATTCGTTATGGGCTGCGCCCGGGCGAGACTCCTGACGTCGAGATCACCTCGTCGACCCCCGGACAGGGCAACTTCCCTTCCCACCCGAAGTACCTGGCACCACCGATGCCGTGGCCGGCGTTCCGCCACATGAAGGACCAGGACATCTGGGACATGGCCGCTTACCTCAAGCGTGGGGTGAAGCCGGTACGCAACCTGGTGAAGGACAGCGAAGGGCCACCCGACTTCTGGGCGAGCGCCTACACCGTCGAGAACATCGGTACCTACCCCGCTCCGGCGTTTCCGACAGCGACCGAAATGGAACAGCGTTAGGGCAGTGACGAGGATCTGAAGGGCGGGGCGCGTCGACGGCGCCCCGCTCTTTTCCCTGGTGACGACCGCCGTTCAATCCTGCTTCAACACCCCCGCGGGGTCCACGCGCGTCGCGCGCAGCGCCGGTGCGTAGCAGGCAATCAGCGCTACCACCGACAAAGTCAACGGAGCCACGACGAACGCGGTCGCGTCGGTCGAGCTGATGTTGAACAGCATCGCCTGCAGCATGGAGCTGAGGGCGAACGCACCAAGCAATCCGATCACGATCCCGAGTCCCGCGGTAACGACCCCTTGCCGCAGTATCATGCGGAGCACGCTGGACGCCTGAGCACCGAGCGCCATCCTGATCCCGATCTCCTTGCGCCGCTCGGCCACCGAGTACGACATCACCCCGTACGTGCCGATCGCGGCGAGGACGA
>JBPCLX010000146.1:0-8881 GCA_051002815.1 Gemmatimonadaceae bacterium | reverse complement strand
CGCACAGTGAGCATGCCCGTGCGCTGTTGGAGCGCCTGGCCCTGCTCGAGCTGGCGCCGCCGGTGCTCGCTCGGGCGCTCGAGCCCTTCCCGGTGGCCGTTCGCACTCTCGACGCGCTGCATTTGGCGTCGGTTGAGTTCCTGCGTGGACAGGGGCAGGATGTCGCGCTGGCGACCTATGATCTCCAAATGGCGGAGGCCGCGCGCCAGCTGCGCATACCGGTTCTTACAGTCTGACCCCACGATCGCTTCAGCAACTTAGTTGACCCGATTTCATGGACGTCTCGCGCGCCCTGGTTTCGTCGGTAGAAGTTTCACAACGCCAGTACGCCGGCCGCGCCGGTCACTCCATGCGCAGCGTGATGGCCGGATCCACCAGTGTGGCGCGCCGCGCCGGGATCCAGCTGGCCAGCTGCGCCACCGGCAACAGCACGAGCACCGCACCGATTGCTACGATTTTAGCACCGTTCAGGAATTGCTGGGCATCGCGATCTGTCCACGACGATGATCTATCTGCACGGAGTGGGCGTTCGGAGTCCGCTGGATACTTCGTTTCCCGCCTCCGGCGCCGTCACCACACCTCCCCGCGACTCGCGCTCGAGAAATGGTAGATCCAGTCGCTCACAATTTGCACCTTACGGTTGAACAGTTGCCAACGCCGGGAACCCGAATCGACGATGCTGTCGTATCCGACTACACACCATCTAAGGTCGCCATTCCGGCTCTCACTGAGGCTTTGCGAAAGCTACCCCACGGCAGCACCGTTCTAGTGGGGAGTGAATTCAGACAATATCTTCGCGATACTGCACGGCTTGGGAGTTCCGGTCGCGACACGCGCCCAACCGTGCGCGACGGGCGCCACCTGTGTGCCGTGCCTGTCGAACGCATGTGCCGAATCCCGATATGACCAGTTTTGGGTCTTGACGCTATCTTCGCGGCCGATGCCGCCGACGCTGATCGAACTGCGTTACGGAGTGGAATCATCTAATTGACGGTTACCACATCCGCCTAACTGCCGTTTGCAGCTGACAGGCACGCGACGCAACCGCATTAATGCTGCTGATTTTTCTGCGACGTCGACGCAATGATCGTGGCAGAGCCTGCGGCTGAAACTTGATACGTTAGGCCGCGGCCAGAGCTCCTGTAACCGTTATGCGCCTTCAGGGCTGACGATTACGGCGGCGAGAAGTCGTGGGACTTGGCTGAGGGTTCTGCTGTCGAGCACATGTCGGTCTCAAGCGCCCAGGTCACCTGGGAAGGAACCAAAGATGAGGCAACAAATCACGATCGCGTCGGTTGGCTTGGCTGTAGCCAAGATCATTGTGCTGACCGTTTTCTGCCTTAGTCCGATCCTTCCTACCGCGGCGGCCGCGCAGCAGCGCGACCCGTCGCCCATGACGCGGGCGCAGTTCGATGCGTTGTTTGCCCGCATCGACAACGCCGGCCGCTGGGGCACTGATGATTCGAGAGGCACACTCAACCTGGTCAGCGCCGACGTGCGACGCGCCGCTGCTGCCGAGGTCCGAGACGGGAACAGCATCTCACTGGCACGACAGGTGATGCCCGGCGACGTGCCGGGCGCGTTCGAGCCCGGCGTCATGAACTTCATCATCGCGTCCGACAGCATTCTCGGCCCCAGCGACGGCTCGGTGATATGGACGGTCGAGCGGATCGGCTTCGTCTTTCACGGCTGGTCCGTGACGCACATCGATGCGCTTTCGCACCTGAGTTACCGCGGGCGCACCTACAACGGCCCGGCCGAGCGTGATACGACCGGCATGCCGCTGCGGAACCGGGTGGACGCGATGCGCGACGGCATAGTGGCGCGCGGCGTGCTGGTCGACCTGCCGCGGCTGCGTGGCGTGCCCTTTCTGCGGCCGGGCAGTGTGATCACCACGGAGGACCTCGAGGCATGGGAGCGTCGGGCTGGCGTCCGCCTGCGGCAAGGCGATGTCCTGTTGCTGCGAAGCGGGCGGTGGTCGCCGGAGGCTGTAGCGTCCGGCGTTGCCGGTTCGGCCGGGCTGCACCCTTCCGCAGCCGCGTGGCTACACGAGCGTGGCGTTGCGGCCGTCGGGGATGAGGGCGGAACCGACCTGAAGCCGTCCGTGGTGAACGGCATCACTTCGCCGTTCCACGTGCTCGCCCTGGTTGCCATGGGCATGCCGCTGCTAGAGAACCTCGACCTCGAACGCCTGGCTACCGAGGCGACGGCCCGATCCCGCTGGAGCTTCCTCTTCATCGCGGCGCCGCTCGACCTGCGCGGCGGGACCGGCTCGCCGGTGAATCCACTGGCGCTCTTCTGAATTGCGGGCACAAGGATTAGGCTGGGCAGCAAGTGACTAGAGGTGCCGCCTAACACGCGCTTGGAGCTGTCAACCGCACCGGGTTACCCGCTGGACGCCAACACATGCTGAGCGCGGTTGCAGCTCAAGCGCACACCGTTAGACGTCGGCACTGTACCAGCTAGCGTCCTGGCAGTGCCTTTCTTGCTCTGGAGGAGACAACGTGGCCACAGTCCTCATTACCGGCACCAGTACTGGCATCGGCATGGCAACCGCGCTTGCCTTCGGTCGCGACGGCCATCGGGTCGTCGCGACAATGCGCAACCCAACTGCTGCGCCCGGATTGGCCGAGGCCGCCGCGCGCGAGAAGCTCTCCGTGACCGTGCTACCGATGGACGTGGATGCGGATGCTTCGGTACGGGACGGGATCGCCCGCGTTGAGCGAGAGATGGGCGCGATCGACGTTCTCGTCAACAACGCCGGCATTGAGCGAATGGGATCCGTCGAGGAATTGCCCCTCTCGGAGTTTCGCGCAGTCATGGAGACCAACTACTTCGGCGTGATTCGATGCACCCAGGCCGTACTCCCTGCAATGCGAGAGCGACGGAGCGGCTGCATCATCAATGTGGCCTCGGTGGCGGGCCACGTTGCTTCGGCACCAATGGCGGCCTACACAGCCTCGAAGTTCGCGCTCGAGGCCCTCAGTGAATGCCTGGCCCAAGAGGTCGCGTCCTTCAAGATCCGGGTGGCGATTGTCGAGCCCGGCATCATTGATACCCAGATGGCGCGGCACATTGGCGTAGCCTTGGCCCCTTCCCCCTATGCACAACAGCGGCGAATGGCTGCCCTGTTCGCGACGGCACTTCAGGCCCCAGTGCCTCCATCGCTGGTTGCAGAGAAGATCCTCGAGATTGCGGTCGGCGACACCCCCCAACTGCGGCATCCGGTCGGACCGGACGCCGAGCCCTTTCTTGGTTGGCGTAGGGCCATGAGCGACGAGGCGTGGGTGGCTTTGGGTGCTCTCGACGACGCCGCCTGGTACGACCGTATCGAGGCTGATTTCGGGATGAATGCACGTCCGCATGCCCAGGAGTAGGCCGGACACGTGAGCGGGTCCACTTCGTCGATGCGCCGCAGGAGTTCGCCCAACGGCGCCGCGCTTCGATACGCCGTAGCGACGGTGCGGAGTTGGCCGTGGAACTCACCGGCCGCTTCGCATCTATGTACGGCATGCAACCGTCTCCGTCCCCACTTGCGACACCCGCGAGCGACGCCGCCCCGCCGCATTCATCGCGCAAACGACGCTGGACCCGCGTCCTGCTGGCACTCGCCGGCGTGGTGGGGGTCGTGCTGCTCGGTCGCTTTGCGGCGGAATTCGTACCGTCGTTCTCCGGCTGGGTCGACCGGCTCGGAATCTGGGGGCCCGTCGCCTTCGTTGCGGGCTATGCGGTCGCGTGCATCCTCTTCGTGCCGGCATCGTTGCTCACGCTTGCAGCCGGGGCGATCTTCGGCGTCGCGCTCGGAGTGCCGCTCGTCCTCACCGGCGCTTCGCTCGGCGCCACGGCATCATTCCTCATCGCGCGCTACCTCGCGCAGGATGCCGTCGGGCGGCGGCTGTCGCGCGATCCGCGCCTCGCCGCAATCGGTCGATTGGTGGGCACCGACGGGCGGCGGATCGTGTTCCTGATGCGGCTCTCCCCGGTGTTCCCGTTCGGGGCGCTCAACTATGCGCTCGGACTCACGCGCCTGCGCCTCGTCGATTTCCTGATCGCACTGCTCGGAATCATCCCCGGTACCGCGCTCTACGTGTACTCGGGTGCCGTGGCTGGGGCGGTTGTGGGCGCCGTCGGATCCACGGGGCCCGAGCGCGGAGCCGCCTATTACGCGCTCCTCGCGATCGGGCTGGTCGCGACCCTGGTCGTGACCGTGATGATCACCCGTGCCGCGCGGCGGGCTCTGCGGGACGGCAGCGCTGCAACGCTCCATCCGGCGTCGGCGCCTCGCGCGTCATGACCGGCACTTTCTTCGGCGATCCGGAGTATCACATGCGGAACAGACAGGCGATCTCGCTGCTCACGCTGCGCGTCTCCCTCGGCGCACTGATGCTGGTCTGGGGACTCGACAAGTTCGCCAATCCGGATCACGGCGTGGCCGTCGCCGGCCGCTTCTACTTCGGCCTGCTCGATTCAGCGGCGATGATGCCGGTGCTGGGCGCACTCCAGATCGCGCTCGGGCTGCTCGTAGTCGCGGGCCTCGCCAGGCGCTATGCGTACCCGGTGCTCGCCGCCGTTACCGGCATGACCCTGATCGGTGTTTGGCGGTCCATCGTCGACCCCTGGGGATGGATGTTCGAGGGAACGAACGCACTGTTTTTTCCGTCGCTCATCATCTTCGCCGGCGTGCTCGTCCTGATCGCGTTCCGCGATGCGGATACTCTGCACATCGAGCGCTCGTTCAGTAAGAAGAACGCCGCTCACACTCGTCCAGCGCCGTTGGCGGATGCGCGTCCAGCGCCCGTCGCCACTCAGCGCGCCGAACATCGGAGTGAATGATGGACCGTCGACATTTTCTCGCCTTCGTTCCGCCGGCCGTGCTCGCGCCGCTCGCGGCCGCGCGTGCCCTCGAATCCCTCTCACCAGGCAATACAGTGTCGTCATCTCAAGAGATCCAGACCGCGGGTGGTCCCGACCCAGTCACGAAGCTCAAGAAACCACGCGCCGAGTGGAAGCGTGTGCTGAGCGCCGACGAATACGACGTGCTGTTCGAGGAAGCGACAGAGCGACCCGGCAGCAGCCCGCTGAACGCGGAGAAGCGCGCCGGCACGTTCATCTGTGCGGCATGCTTCCTTCCGCTCTTCGATGCGTCGATGAAGTTCGAAAGCGGCACCGGCTGGCCGAGCTTCACGGCTACGCTTCCGGATCACGTAGAGACGAAACGCGACTTCAAGATCATCCTGCCGCGCACCGAATACCACTGCGCCCGCTGCGGCGGTCATCAGGGGCACGTCTTCAAGGATGGCCCGAAGCCCGCCGGCAAACGCTACTGCAACAACGGCGTCGCATTGCGTTTCATCCCGCGTGGTGAAAGCCTGCCTGCTCTGAGGAGCTGACGGTGGAATCCATCGGCCGACGAAGCGCCTTGGCGTTAGGCACCGCACTGCTCCTCATCGTCGCATGCCGTCCGGCGCAGGGCGCCGCCGACTCGGCGCAAGCGGCATCGGACAGCACCGCATCGATGGCGCGCCCGCAGGCGGCACTCGACACGGCGACGTTCGGCGGCGGCTGCTTCTGGTGCATGGAGCCGCCGTTCGACAAGCTCGCCGGCGTCGCGTCGACGACGTCGGGCTACATGGGCGGAACGGTGCGGAATCCCACGTACGATCAGGTCTCGGCGGGCGGAACGGGACACGCCGAGGTAGTCCAGGTCGTGTTCGATCCGGCACGCGTGAGTTACGCGAAGCTCCTGGAAGTGTTCTGGCGGAACATCGATCCATTGACGCCTAACCGCCAGTTCTGTGATGCTGGCAATCAGTACCGCTCGGCGATTTTTCATAACGGCGCGGCGCAGGAAGCGGCGGCAAAGGCTTCCAGGGCGGAGCTCGCACAATCGGGGCGCTTCAAGGATCCGATCGTCACCGAAGTCGCCGCCGCCACGCAGTTCTATCCGGCCGAAGAGTACCATCAGGACTACTACACGAAGAACCCGATCCGCTACAAGTTCTATCGCGGCCGATGCGGACGTGACGCGCGACTCAGGGAGCTGTGGGGGGAACCAGGCTCCTGATGGCAGCGCATGCCGAGCATGACCTCGTCGTCATTGGGGGAGGCGCAGCGGGGCTGGTGACGAGCGCCGGCGCGGCGGGACTCGGCGCCAGGGTCGCGCTGATCGAGCAGAACCGTCTCGGCGGCGAGTGTCTCTGGAATGGGTGCGTTCCGAGCAAGGCGCTGATCGCGTGCGCCCGCGCGGCGCACGATGCGCGCACCGCCGATCGATACGGCATATCAACCGGCACGGTGACGACCGACTTCGCGCGCGTTATGCAATGGGTTCGCGAGGCGCAGCAACGCATCGAGCCGCACGACAGCCCGGACCGGTTCCGGTCGCTCGGCGTCGAGGTCGTTAGCGGGACCGCACGGTTCGTTGGCGACCGGACGCTGCAGGTGAACGGGCGCACGATGTCGGCGAAGCGTGTCGTCGTCGCCACCGGCTCGACGCCCGCCATCCCTCCGATCGAAGGACTGCGCGACGTCCCCTTTCTCACCAACGAGACGATCTTCTCGCTCGAGCGCCAGCCTGCGAGGCTGGTCGTCCTCGGAGCGGGGCCGATCGGCCTCGAGCTCGCACAGGCGTTCGCGCGGCTCGGGACTGCGGTCCGCGTGCTCGAGGCTGATGCCCGGCTCCTTCCTCGTGAGGACCACGAACTTGCGGAGCTGCTGGGCAAGTGCCTGACCGACGAGGGCGTGGAGATCGTGCTCGATGCGAAGGTCGGCCGAGTGTGGCAACGCGACGGCATGATTCACCTCGAGGCGACACGAAGCGACGGTTCGCGCGTGTTCGCGGAAGGCGATGCCTTGCTAGTGGCTACGGGGCGAGTCTCGAATGTCGGATCGCTCGATGCGGGCACGGTCGGCATCGAGAGTGGACCGCAGGGAATCATTGTCGACTCGCGGCTCCGCACTACCGCCAAGGGGGTGTGGGCCGCCGGTGATGTAACCGGCGGACTGCGTTTCACGCATGTAGCCGACTACGAAGCGCGCCTCGTGCTACGGAACGCGTTCTTTCCGCTGTCGTCGTCCACGGATTATTCGGTGGTCCCGTGGGTGACATTCACCGAACCGGAACTGGCCCACGTGGGCCTGACCGAGCACGAGGCACGGGAACGGCATGGAGATTCCGTGCAGGTGTGGCGGCGGCCGTTCGACGACATGGATCGGGCGATTGCCGATGGCCATCCGCACGGCATGGTGAAGCTCCTGACGAACCGGAAGGGAAGGATTCTGGGGGGACACGTGCTCGGCCATGGCGCCGGTAGTCTGATCGGCGAGATCACGCTCGCGATGCGGCATGGCGTTTCGGCGGCGACGCTTGGTAACACCATCCATGCCTATCCAACCTATCCCGAGGCAATCAAGCAGGCTGCCGAAGGTCATCTGAAGGCACGATTCACGGGGCCGGTAAAGTCCATTGTGCAATGGCTCGTGCGGCACTAGCGAACCGCAGGACCAGGGGATCCGCGCCGTTGCCCTTCTCGCAGCTCATGACCGGGCTGTGGGCACGGATCCACTCATTAGGCAGAGATTCACGTATTCCGCTCGAGGACCATCATCCATGTCATCGTCCAACGCATCGTCGCCGCACTACTATCACGCCGCTGATCTCGGCCGATTCAGCGAGATCGCGCGCGGCAACAAGGACCTCGCCGAGAAGTTCTTTGCGTGGTACGGCGCCGTGTTCGCCGAGGGGGCGCTGACGGCGCGCGAGAAGTCGTTGATTGCCCTGGCTGTCTCGCATGCTGTACAGTGTCCGTATTGTATCGATGCGTACTCGAAGGACGCACTCGAGAAGGGGTCCAACCTCGACGAGATGACCGAAGCCGTGCACGTCGCGGCGGCGATTCGGGGTGGGGCCTCGCTCGTTCACGGCGTCCAGATGCTCAATCACACCGACGACCTGGGGATGTAGAGTGCCGCGGATCCTGCCGACGCTGCTCAAGCGCGGCTCGACGCTCGCGTCAGGGGCGGCGCAGCGCGCACGACTCGCCGACGTCGCGCTGCCTCGCCGGTTCGAAGCCGCGCTCGACAGTTCCGGGCTGTGGCCGCTGCGGCCGACGCAGATAGAAATTCTCCAGATCAACGTCGGGAAGCGATGCAACCAGACGTGCGGGCACTGCCATGTCGATGCAGGGCCGGACCGCACGGAGGTCATGCCACGCGAGGTTGTGGAGGCTTGTCTCGCCTTTCTCGCCCGCGCCCGGATTCCGACGCTCGACATCACGGGTGGAGCGCCCGAGCTGCACCCCGACTTTCGCGAAATCGTCGTGCGCGCGGCTCAGTCCGGCGTGCGCGTCATGCATCGCTGCAACCTGACGGCAGTTCTGCTTCCGAACTATGCGGACATCCCGGCGCTGCTCGCCAGGCACCGGGTGGAGATCGTCGCATCGCTTCCGTACTTCCAGTCGCGCGAGACCGATGCGCAGCGGGGCGACGGCGTGTTCGATGAGTCGATCGAGTCGCTTCGGCGATTGAATGCGCTGGGTTATGGGAAGGGCACCGGTCTCGTTCTCGATCTCGTGACGAATCCCGTCGGCACCTTTTTGCCAGGTAACCAGAGCGCACTGGAAGCGCGCTGGAAGGGCGAGATGCGGCGGCGCTACGGAATCGAGTTCGACCGGCTGTTCACGATCACCAACATCCCGATCAGCCGATTCCTCGAGTTTCTGGAGAGACGCGCAAAGACCGAAGAATACCTGACGATGCTGGCGAACGCCTACAACCCGGCGGCGGCGGCGAGCGTAATGTGCCGCAACACCCTCTCGGTAGGCTGGGACGGATCGCTTTACGACTGCGACTTCAACCAGATGCTCGACCTTCCTCTCGACGG
>JBPCLX010000145.1:0-9327 GCA_051002815.1 Gemmatimonadaceae bacterium | reverse complement strand
CCGGCACCGGATTTGGCGCGGGCAATTCAGCGATTCGACCGTTCGGCGGGCAAGGGACTCATTCATTGGAATGTGGCCGCGAGAAAGAAGCGGCAGCTGAGGAAATCGGCGTCCTGATTCGACACCGGCAAGACGGAAGAAGGCCCCGAGTAGACTCGGGGCCTTTTTGTGTTTCGTGTTGGATATGCGGTACCTCAGGCGCCGGTACCCGATCACCTACTGAGTACCAGCCGCTCAGAGCGCGGCGAGCTCGGCGCCGCAGCGTTCGCAGTACCATTCCGTCGGATAGTTCATCGTGGCGCATTCCTGGCACTTGAGCGTCTTGGCCTGCTCGGCCGGTACGTCGCGCAAAAAGACCGGGACGGATCCGCTCGTCGCGCCGTTGCGGGCCGGAGTGCCCCGGCTCGGAACGACCTTGCGGTCGGTGTCGACGGCCGAGCCTGTGTCGGCTGTAGCGATACCGCCGCGCGCGCCGCGTGAATCGGTAACCGACTTGAGGAACTCGAGTTCGTCGAACGCACCTCCCTGATCCCTTTCACCCTGGCCTTGCGACTGCGGGGCATTGGCCATGGCCGGCGGTGCGTGTGGTGCGGAGGCGGCTGCCGCCTTTGGCGCCTCGGCGCTCGCGACCAGCACCTCGCGCAGCCGAGACAGCTCGGCGCTCAATTGCTCGCGTTCGGCACCAATCGCCGACAGCCTGTTTTCGGCGGTGTGTCGAATGGATTCGCACTGCTGGGGATCGATCTCCCCAATCGCGGCACGGAGCTCGATTTCCGCGCGCTCATCCTCGTGCGTCCGCGCCTCGCCTTCAAGCTCCCCAATGCGGTTGGAGAGCGAAGAGGTGCGAGCCTCGATGTTAGCGCGCTGGGAGCGCAGCTGTTCCATCACGCCGCGCATTCGTCCCTCGTAGTCCGTCTTGACGCGCTCGTAAATGTGCTGAGGCGTTGCGGCACGCTTCGCCTCGAGTGCGGCAAGCCAGGATTCGAACCGTTGCCGCTCGGCGAACATCGTGGCGACGACGTCGCCCTCTCCGATCGCAGTCTGGGTCGTCATGGCGTAGTCCCTGTCTCGTCCATCATCCGCTCACCCGAATAGGAGCGGATGTCCCCTCAGATGGCCCGAAAGGCGCCTCGTTGCGCATTCTACCATGTGGAGGACAGTGTGTTCCTTGATGCAGCCGCGCGGTAAAGCTTTGTGCGCGCCGCATGGTCAAGACTTTCCATGCGCACATACGCAACACCGGGCCAACCTTCCACCGGCGCGGTTCCGGCTAGACGCGGTAACCACACCGTACGTGCGGAGATGCGTCTAAAAGACCGCTACCGCCGCCTGGATCCGGGGTGCCTCATAATGTACCAACTTGAGCGCCGGATTGCCTACCGTTCTGCGGCGCGTGGAAACTGATACACCGTTCTCCCGTCGACGATCGTTCGCACGGCGCGCCCGCGGAGATGCATACCTGCGTAGGGGGAGTTTCGCCCCTTGGAAAGGAAGGTCTTCGGATCGACCGTCCACTCCTGGTCGGGGTCGAAAACCGTGATATCGCCGGCTGTTCCCCTGCGGAGCGATCCTCCAGGCAAGTGGAACAGCCGCGCCGGAGTGCACGACATTCGCTCGATGAGCGTCGGGAAGTCGAGGATCCCGGTCTCGACGAGATTGGTGACAACGACCGCCAATGCGGTCTCCAGCCCCACAATGCCGTTGGGAGCATCGGCGAATTCGCGCTCCTTTTCATCGTAATGATGAGGAGCGTGATCGGTGGCGATCAGGTCGATCGTCCCATCACCCACTGCCTGCTGGAGCGCCTCGACATCTCTCGCCGTACGGAGCGGCGGATTCATCTTCGCGTTGGTATTGTACCCCTCCACCGCCTCCTCGGTGAGCGACAGGTGATGTGGGCATACTTCCGCGGTAACGTTGATGCCGCGCTCCTTCCCCCACCGGATCAACTCCACCGAACCGAACGTGCTCATGTGGGCCAGGTGCACGTGTCCGCCGGTGCGCCTGGCGAGGAGGATGTCGCGGATGGCCATGATCTCCTCGGCTTCGGCGGGAATGCCCTTCAGGCCTAACCGCGCACTGACGACGCCTTCGTTCATCGTCCCGCCGTGCGCGAGCGTCACCTCCTCACAGTGGTCGATTACCGGGATGCCGAACGTCTGCGCGTATTCCAACGCCGTTCGCATGAGGTGAGCGCTGACCACCGGTCGCCCGTCGTCGCTTACCGCGACCGCGCCGGCGCCGACCATCTCCCCGAATTCGGCCAGCCGCTCGCCTCGCTGGCCGACCGAGATGGCGCCGATCGGATAGACTCGCGCCGCCGACGCGCGCAGCGCCTGACGAATGATGAACCCGACCGCCGCCTGGTTGTCGGTGACCGGATCGGTGTTCGGCATGGCGCACACGGCGGTGAATCCGCCCGCCGCCGCGGCACGCGCGCCAGTGGTGATCGTCTCCACGTCCTCGCGCCCGGGCTCGCGGAGGTGGCAGTGCACATCGATGAATCCGGGCGAGACGATGGTGCCGGCGCAGTCGATTCGTTCCACATCATCGCGGTCGCCGAAAGTGTCTTCGGAAAGCGGATCGCCGGCGTAGTCAATGAGTCCGTCGACGATCACTACATCCCCGGGCCCATCCCAGCCGATCGAGGGATCGATTATCCGCCCCCCGTGCAGCACGAGCGTCTCGGATCCTTTCGCGCGACCGACGTCCCGCCGTTCGTCATGCATTACGCCTTTCCCCCCTTGGCGGCTTCGGCGAGCTCGGGACGCCCGCCCGCCAGCAGGTAGAGCACCGCCATGCGGACCGCCACTCCGTTCGTCACCTGGTGGAGAATCACGCTGTGCGGCCCATCGGCGACATCCGAGTCGATCTCCACACCGCGGTTCATCGGGCCTGGATGGAGGATCAGCACATCGCGGGGCGCCCGTTCCAGCCGTTCGCGTGACACGCCGAATACCCGGTTGTACTCGCGCTGGGACGGGATGTAGCCAGATGTCATGCGCTCGAGCTGAAGTCGGAGAATGTTCAGCGCGTCCGCCCACTCGATCGCCTCCTCGATGCGGGTGAACACCTGCACGCCGAACTCGTGCATCTCGTTAGGTAGGAGCGACCGTGGTCCGCAGACGGCGACCTGCGCGCCGAGCTTGGTGAGCCCCCAGATGTTGGAGCGTGCGACGCGCGAGTGCAGCACGTCCCCGCATATGCAGATACGCCGGCCGGCCAGAGTGCCGAAGTGATCGCGAAGGGTCAGCAGGTCGAGCAGTCCCTGGGTCGGGTGCTCGTGCGTGCCGTCGCCCGCGTTTATCACGTTCGACTCGATGCGCTCGGCGAGAAACTGGGCCGCCCCCGATGCGCCGTGCCGGATCACCACCATGTCGATCCGCATCGCCTCTAAATTGCGCGCGGTATCGACCAGCGTCTCGCCCTTGGATACGCTCGATCCGGTGCTGGCAACGTTTACCGTATCGGCAGACAGTCGCTTCTCGGCGAACTCGAACGAGATGCGAGTGCGCGTCGATGCCTCGAAAAAAAGGTTGACGATCGTCTGGCCGCGCAAGGCAGGCACCTTCTTGATCGCCCGCTCGCTGATCTCCTTGAACGGCTCGGCGGTGTCCAGAATGAGTGTGATCTGCTCGGCAGTGAGCGAGGCGAGCCCCAGCAGATCCTTGCCTAGCGGTGCCGTCACGCGCCGCCCGCCGGCACGACCATCACCACCGCATCCTCGCCGTCGATCTCCTCGACCAGCACGTCCACTCTCCCGCGCGGCGGGGTGTCGATTGTCTTGCCGACAATGTCGGCGTGGATCGGAAGCTCGCGGCCGCCTCGATCCACCAGCACGGCCAACGCGATCCTGGCCGGCCGCCCGAAATCGGCCAATTCGTCCAGCGCGGCACGCACCGTCCGGCCCGTATAGAGCACATCGTCCACGATCACTACGTGCTTGTCGTCCAGGTTCCACGGCAGATCGGTGGGACCGACCACCGGTCGCGGCCCGACCGTCTGAAGGTCGTCCCGATACAACGTGATGTCGAGCGCCCCGCGCGGCACCTCCACCCCCTCCCGCTCCTGTAGCGTTTTCGCCAGTCTTTCGGCCAGTTGCACTCCCCGCCGCTGGATCCCCACGAGTACCACGCGCTCCAAACTCGCGCTACGCTCTAGTATCTCGTCGGCCATGCGCTGCAGGGTGCGACCCATGGCACGAGCATCGAGTATTACTGTCTGGTCAGTCGGCATGGCGGGGGAATCTAAGAAGCCTGGGCCGGGGAGCGAGGGGCGAGTGTGAATCGGCTTGGCGGGAGCGGCAAAAGCGTGGCGTACGCGCCACAACAGGCGTTGCACCCCCAACGCTCGCTTGACACTCTGTGAGAGTCACAATAAGTAATGACTACGTTCGTTGCTGGATAATTCCTTTCCAGCCCTTTCCGCGCGCCCGACGCTGTGCGCGCTCCGGTTGTACGCGCGGAGCCCATCATGACCGCCGAAGCGAGCCCTTCCCGGGATCCGAACGCCCACTTCGCTCCTTCGCGGAGTGAAGTGGAGCACGCGGACGCATCGGCCAACAGGCCGCCACTCGCCGATGCGACGGCGCCGCTTCCCGAGGATCCCGCCGAGCAGGCGTTCAGCCTGTTGCTGCAAGGCGAGCTCAAGTTCCGGCACCGTAATCTGCTCGAAGCGGAGAGCTGCCTGCGCCGCGCCGTGGAGCTGCACGCGCGGCTGCCTGACGTGGATGCATCCGAGCGGCTGCGGGCGCTCGACGCCCTCGGCGCGGTGTACGTTTCGCGCGGTGATCTTGGACGGTCCGAACCCGTTCTGCGTGACACGCTTGCGGCAGCCGAACTGCTGCTAGGCGAGGATCACGAGGATCTGGGGCCCTATCTCAATCAGCTCGCGCTCGTACAGTTCAAACGCCGGAGATATGCGGAGGCCGAGCCCGTGCTCGCGCGTCTGGTTGCGATCAAGCGTCGCTTGGGCGATGAGCATCCCGAGGTTGCCTCGGTGGTCGCCAATCTGGCGATGGTTCACGAAGCGCTGAAGCGCTACGACTCCGCCGAGACGCTCTGGCGGTGCGCTCTGGCGATCCGCGAGCGCTCGCTGCCTGACGACTCCCCGGCGGTATCGATGGCGCGCGAGCATCTGGCGGACATGTGCTCGGCCAACGGCCGTCCCGAAGATGCGATCGGATTGCGTGAACTGGCGCTGGCCGCGAGGTCACGTACGCTGCCGGCGGATCATCCCCAGCTCGTCGCCGCCAAGGCGAAGCTGACCGCGCTGCGGGTAGAGGGTGTCAGAGCGAGAATCCCCGTCGTCGTGCCGCAGGCGCGCACCCCGGAGCGGCTCGTCGCTACGCCGTCGAAGTCCATGCCGCGCCCGCCCGCTCGCGGTGCACCAGCCCGGGCCGCAACGCCGACGCCGCCGCTTGCGCGTGAGGTGCTCGATGAGATCGTCCGCGCCACCCAGGAGACGCCTACCAAGGGTGTGATGGCCGGCATGCGCGGCCGGGCTCGGCAGCTGTTCGAGCGTCCATTGTTGCAGCTCGTAAAGCCGCGCGCCGATGCCGCGCCTGACGAGCTGGAATTGGACGAAGAGGAGGATTTTCAGCCGCCCGCGTCCGAGGCGGCACCGGTAGCACGCGCAGCGGCGCCGCGTCCCGAGACCCCTCGTCCGACGACACCGCGCCATGATCCACCCCGGCAGCCGGCACTCCGCCCCTTGCCCCCGGTCGTCCGACCGAGGCTGGCCGAGCCGGCGCCTGTCACGTGGGACGATGACGATGAGGCGTTCGCCGGCGGCCCGCCTGACGACGGCGATGATGGGATCGAGTCACCCTCGCGGTTCGACCTGTTCGGCGATGCGCTATGGCCACGGACCCGGATGGTGCTGGCGGTCATTGCACTTACGCTGGTGCTCGCGGTGGCTGCCGCAGGCGTTGCGCGGATAGCCGGTGGAGCGCCGGCGGCAGAAGCGACCTCCGGAGACGAGCGCTCGACGAGCGCCGCACCGGCGCCGGGGAACACGGAACCGGCCGCACAGGCGGCGGTCTCCGAGCGCACCATGCGTGTCATGGATGCCGGTATTGAAGCAGTTCGGCGCGCGTCCCGATAGGCCCTTCACGCGGCTCCGCCATCGGTCCCCTGCCGGGATCAACCGCCTTTCCCTGTAACTATTTGATGCACCGGCAAGCTGGCGCGACGACAAATCGGCGCGGCACGCAATGTGGTGTGTAAACAGACGATCAGCGCGCGCCGATGCGCGCTGACCTGTCTCCCCCCGGCCGGCCATGACCGACCCTCGACTGCTCCTAACAGATACCCGACTGGACGAGATCGAGCGCGACGCGGCGCACTCCCGACGACTGGGCCTCACCGTCACGTTCGCCGTCGTCAACGAGCAGCTCGCGTTCGTCCACGAGCTCAGGCGTCTTCGTCATGAGCTTTCGGAGGCGCGCGCCGACGTTGAGCGGTTGCGCGGCACGGCGCCGACCCGGGAATCCCCGCGTTCCACTCCACCGCGTTCGGTGAGAGAGCCCCCTAATACGGCCCCTCTGCGGGAGTACGCCCGTCAGGCTCCGGTACGGGAGCCAGAGCGCAGTCCCGGAGGCACCCCTGCTTCGCTGGAGATAGAGGTGGTGATCGTTCAGCGGGACTCCCATGGCCGCGAGCTGTCGCGCGTTCGGCAGAGCATACCTACCGGCGACGATAGAGCAGCCCGCCGCGATGACTGAAAGTAGGAAATAGGAAATAGGAAATAGGAAATAGGAATTAGGAATCAGGAATTAGGTCGCAGTATCAAGGGCTCCGTGCGCTCTACCTAATCTCTGGTTCCTAATTCCTATTTCCTGCCTTCATCCCCAGCGCGGTTGCTCGTCAGGGTTGATGCCGAGTACTGTCCTGGCGACGAATTCGTAAGTCAGCATGGCGTTGGCCGGGCGAGCTCGATCGCCATCTTCGCCACCGCATGCTGCACTTCGGCGTGATAGGCCATCGGCCGCGAGAGGCCGATCGAATTCTTGCGCTTTACCGTATCGACGGTGATGTCGAGTGCACGCTTAGCCATGCCGTAGTAGATGTTGCCGAAGCCGAGCAGGCCGCCACCCAACTCCTCGGGGACCGGCAGGGTGAGATAGCCGGCATCCTTCAGCTCATTGAAATCTTGGGTGAGGAATGTATTGGCGCGATCGTAACCCGGGGCGCGCCCGGCGCATCGCTCGAGCAGCGCGTCGGTCAGCACCGACTTGCCCTGTCTGGTTTCGGGCCGGATGATGGTTGCCATATCTGAGCTCTCCGCGTGACGGTGCGGTGAGCGGCGGAAAGCGCACCACGCGCATTCTCACGCTCGCCGCAAGGGAAGGGGTCGCGACGCGCCCCGGCATCTGGCCGGGCAGCCATACCGGGAGATGACGCTCTCTCCGCTCACATCCTATTGCGGAAATAGGGCGTCGATGGCGACACCACTGCGGATTCTGGGGTGAATCACTACCAGCGGTGCTCGCACCGGAGATAGTCACACGCCACCTGTAGCACGAAGGAGGCAGAACACACCGCCCCGCCCGCCGAAGGCGGTGCGGGGCGGAGGCGGATGGGGTGGGATTCGAACCCACGGTACGCTATTAACGTACACACACTTTCCAGGCGTGCGCCTTAAACCACTCGGCCACCCATCCTAACTACAAGGGACGCGGGACGCGCGACGCGGGAACCGCACGAACAAAATCGGAATCGGGAACGAGGAAATGCGTTAGGTTCGACGATTCCCCATTCCCGATTCCCGCTTGCCGATAACGGACAGGGTGGGATTTGAACCCACGATACCGGGGTCACCGGTATGCCGGTTTTCGAGACCGGTGCCTTCAGCCACTCGGCCACCTGTCCTCGAGTGGTACAGACCTAGAATCCTAGCCCGCTCCTGAGGTCGAGTCAACGGAATCGCGACGCCCCCGGAAGAAGGTCGTCAACAATGCCGCACACTCGTCGGCCAATACCCCCGCGCGTACCTCGGGACGATGATTCAGCCGCCGGTGACGGAGCAGATCCTCAACCGATCCCGCCATCCCCGCCTTCTCGTCCCACGCCCCGAACACCACCCGCCCCACCCGCGCCAGAACGATCGCCCCCGCACACATCGCGCACGGCTCGAGCGTCACGTACAACGTGCAGTCGGAGAGTCGCCAGGCGCCGAGTGATTCGGACGCCGCGCGCATGACGAGCATCTCGGCGTGCGCCGACGCGTCTCGCTCGGCGACAGTACGATTACCGGCCTGCGCGAGAACCACACCGTCGCGGACGATCACCGCCCCGACCGGGACCTCTCCCGCATCCGCGGCCGCTCGCGCTTCCCCAAGCGCTAGGCGTATGAACTTCTCGTCGGTGACCGAGGCAGGCGACGTCGGGTCCATGGCCACGGGTGGAAGTGAGTGACGGGGCGATCAGGCCGCAGAATCAAATCGCGCAAAGTGTGCTGCGGCACTTCCAAATAGGCACACCCGCCCGCCAATTTGCATCAATCCGCCGCCAACCGGCACCCGCTTCCCCGATCAGACCGCACATGCTGCTCCGCCGACTCGTCTTTCTACTGATCGCTGCCACACCGCTGATCGCCTGCAGCGATGACGATCCCGCTGGCCTCGGGCCAAGCTTGATCGTGAGCTGCTGGACGGCGACTACACTTGCGCCAGATTCGAGGCTTACACAATTGGAGACCAGGGACCCGGTCTATACGGCGGCTCGTGCAGTGCCTATCTCAGTTTCGCGGAGCCCGCACTCGCCGACTCCGGGCGCACCTACCCGTTCACCGTGAGCACGGACAACTCGGTTTTCCGGCTCGACTATCCGGAGGGCACAATTGCCTACGACTCCGCCGCGGTGGTTGCAGCAGTCTCCTACCCAGGGTTCCCGCAGGACATTTACACCGTGGCGGTCGACAACACGTTCACCTACTTCGAGCAAAAGCTGGTGTTCGACTTTTCGGGCGATGGGCAGACGGACACTCTCTACCTGGTGTTCACGAACAGGCGCTAGGATTCTCGTCCACTGAAAGATCGCGATACGGGTCTGCGACGAGTAGGCTCGCTCTAACGCGCATGGTATGCGGATAGGCGCAAACACCGAATGCCGCAGATCGCTCTTGAATGCACGAGCTATTGCAATAATGACCGCGCTCCAGCCTGGCCGCCATGAATTTGTGCGGTTCGAAAGTCCTGCTGTCACTTCTCACGAGCTTGATCCAGCGATTCTCACCAGCTTGATCCACCCCCTCCGAGACCGGCGTTGATTATGTGCGTGCGACGTTGGTTGCGCTACTTCTCCTCGGCTTTCCCGGGGGGGTTGG
>JBPCLX010000144.1:0-9465 GCA_051002815.1 Gemmatimonadaceae bacterium | reverse complement strand
GGCCGTGCTCGCCAGCTTCGTCACGCCAACGTGGGAACCGGGAGTGGTGACTCGCTCCACCGATCGAGCCGGTGGCCTCGGCAGCACCGGGACTTTCTAGCGGCCTCGCAGCCTATCCAGGCCGCGTCGACCCCCGACCCTCGACCCTCGACCCCCGACCCCCGACCCCCGACCCTCGACCCTCGACCCTCGAGCCTAACTGGCGAGCGACAGCGCCCGCCCCACCCGGTCGTTCACCGCTTGTACGTAGCGCATCAGGCGGTTGCGGTCCGGGGCCGCTCCCACCGCCAGCAGCCGCTTGGCCGCCGTGGCGTGCGCAACCTGCAGCGCTGCCTCGGCTGCGCACCCCAAGTCCGGCACCATCGCCGTCGGCGTGCCCCGGATGCGCGGCGCCTCGCCCACCACAAGCGCGCGCCCCATCCGCTGGAGCCGCCGCGCCAGCGCTGCTACGGCCGGCGACGTTTCCGGACCCGTGAGAACGTAGACGTCGCGATCGAGATAGCGCTGCGTCGGTACCTTCGGTGCCGGCACGGGCAGACCGTCGCCGGCTGCCATGTACACGGCATCCCGATGCACCGATTCCGTGTCGAACAGGTAGCTGGCGAGCACCGCGATCGCGGAAGGCTCGCCCGCGCGCGCGCTTCGCAAGTCCAGAATCAGCGCCGGCGCTGTGCCAACCAGCTCTAGTGCATGCGAGATAGCGGCGTCGGTGCGGCGCGCATCGCGGAGCTCCAGTACCTCCACGTAGCCGATGCCGCCGGAAAGGTGCCCGACGACGCGAACGCCCAGTCCGCGTAACGTTTCGTGCACCCCACTCGCTGTGAAGTTGTTGTTATTGGTGCGATTCATGACAGCAACCCTCGACCGGCGTGGGGGAAGCGAGTGCAGTGGCACCGCGCCAGCCGCTTCCTTCGCTCCCCTCACATATGACAACGGATTGCGGTCGATGGTTGTTTCGTCTGGCTGTCAGGCGGTGCTGCCGCTCTGGGCGGCCTGCTGCTGCCGCATGGTCTCGGCGATCGTCACGTACGCGGCCCTATGCTGTTCGGCTTCGGCCGTAGTGCACATTGATACAATGCCGAGCCCCAGACCTTTGAGCTTGCTGTGCCAACGGACGGCGCCGTTCGCGACATCGAGACACCACAGTTCTCCAGATACCGAGGCGTAGATCTGCTCCTTGTCGCGAAGCAGCAGCACAGTTCCTGATCCCTTCAGCTTGGAACGCCAGAGCTCGCCGCCGGTCTCGGCGTCGAGCGCCAGTACCTTCCCCTGCGCTCCGATGAACAACACCTGTCGCTTGCGTTTCGGCATCAGCTGGCCTCGTGTGGGTGACGATCGGGCCGCGATCAATGCGCGGCATCAACTCATTCCGTGAGAATGCGCAGTTCCTGCAAATCATCGGAGCCAAGCGCGCTGGGGCGGCCGAGTGCCTGGCGCACGAAGTCATCCCACCAGCCGGCGCATTCGTCAGGCTGGCGATAGGCATCAAGCGCGCGCCAGGTGCGTTCGTGGATATCCGGAGCGCGCGCCATCGCCTGTTCCGCGGTAACACCTGCGTGTTTCAGCACTTGCCGGCCGATGCGTGCGTGAAGCACTTCGTCGGCCCAATCGTAATCCTGAAAGTGCGCGCTCAACGCGTCGCCAGCCTCGACAGCCGTCTCGTACTCCGACCGTTTGCCGGTATCACCGCTCATCAGCGACTGTTCAATCGCCCACAACATGATCTGCCGCTCGAGCGGCTCGGCGTGCTGTCCCAGGCGCAGCGCAAAACCAATGTTGAGCGGGATGCGCGTCCAGTCCAGTCCCCGCGCTTCGAAAGCCACCGTTCCCATCATTGCGTGGCGCGCTTCGTCCCACAGCTGGCGGGAGAGTGCACGGCGCAGTTCCCATGGGAGTCCGCGCCATTCGACCATCATCCCCGCCATCATCTCCGGAACGTCCATCTCCAGTGCACGCTTGCAGAGCAGCGCCAGGTTGCGCTCGTCAGGCGGCACGCGCGGATCGTTGTAGATCACGTGCGGCGGAAAGTCGAAGTCCAGCTGACCCTTGAACCGGGAGTCGCGCCGCGGAACGAGATCGGGAATGAACGGGCGCACGGCGCGGGGCGACGGCAGGGGGGCATCCGCTACGTCGATATGGCCGGCGATTCCCCCGCACGCGGTCAGATATTCGCCGAGATGCGCACGCCATGCCGCGCTGCGCCGGGCTGCAACTTGATCGCCGTCGATCATCGCATCCAGCGCCGCCCGTCCCCACCTGGCTGCGTCGTCCTCATCGGCGAGGAGGAGTTGCAGCAACCTTCGCGTTGGATGGTCGACCAGCGGATTCGCGGCGGCGTAGTGGTCGCGGTAGGATTCAACCATCGCCGGCCGCACGACCGTGTAAATGCCCGTGAGCAGCTCTATCGAATCGGCGGAGCGCTCCAGCTCGGCGAACAACGCATCCAGCGCGTCGTCGGGAGCGACGTCGAGTCGCGGAACGGGATTTCGCATCTCCGAAATGCGTTCCCGGAGCAACGTCGCGTGCTCGGCGTGCTGCCACTGATGAAGCGACAATGCGCACTTCACCTCCCATTCGGGAGTGCGAGGCAGGTGGGCTAGAAGGGTGTCCATGAGGCGAATCTCGGCCCAGTGGCCGCGGAGCAGACGCCGTACGCTCTGCGAAACGGGGAGTCCGACGATGGCGGCCTTGTCGTAGGTGGCTAGTCCGGCCAGTTCGGGAACGGAACGTGACATGGAAACCAGGGTTGAGTCTCGGCGCGCGGGACGCGGACGCTGCCGCACGATAGGGTACGATCCGGTGGGACACCAGACGCATTGGGAGGCGTGATGATAGCGAGCGAGACGCGGGACGTACCAGCGAGGGTGGCTATCGGCGGCGCGAGCGGAATGATCGGCGGCGCTGTGGCGTCGGCGCTCACGTCGCGCGGCACCAAGGTAGAGCGTCTCGTGCGCAGCGCCAAAAGCAGTGCGCCCGATGAGATCTGGTGGAATCCTGACGAGAATCAGATAGACGGAGACCGCCTCGCCGGCGTCGATGCCGTGCTGCACTTTGGGGGGCGGTCGATCGATGACCGGTGGACCGAAGAGGTTAAGCAGGAAATACGGCAGAGCCGTATTCGCTCCACCCGACTGCTCGCTGAGACCATCGCCGCGCTGGACCGGCGACCGCGCACGCTGCTCGTCGCGTCTGGCAGTCACTACTATGGAGATCGCGATGCCGAGGTGCTCGAGGAATCGAGTGCCCGGGGCCACGGATTTCTGACCGATGTGGTGGTGGCGTGGGAGGCAGCCGCGGATCCGGCGCGGGACGCCGGAGTCCGGGTCGTCAACACGCGATTCGGTGTAGTGATGGCCGCCAAAGGCGGCGCACTCGACCGCATGCTTCCGATATTCAAAATGGGCGCTGGCGGCACGCTGGGGCACGGCCGGCAGTGGCTCAGCTGGATCGCCATCGATGACCTGGTGCGCGCCGTGCTCTGGCTTCTTGACCATCCGGAGATCGACGGCGGGGTGAACGTGACATCGCCCAATCCGGTGACCAACGCCGAGTTCACCGAAACGCTGGGGCGCGTGCTGGGCCGCCCCACGTTGGTGCGCGTGCCGGCGCTCGCTCTCAAGGTGATGTACGGCGAGATGGGTGAGACGCTGCTGCTAGGCAGCCAGCGAATGGTGCCGCGGCGGCTGCTCGACGCCGGATTCACCTTCGACTATCCGGAACTCGAGGCTGCCTTGCGTCACGTACTGGACGCGTAAGGCAGAAACGACGATCCCCGGTACATCACACGTGATGTACCGGGGATCTTGTGCCTCGCTGGCGGGATTCGACCAATTTGGTTCGGCGTCATCACGTGTGATGACCGGATCGACTTCCCTTTTTCAATTCCGTCTCGCGCGGTCCGCGATTCGGCGTGCTCAGAAGCTTCGTTATGAGCTCGGTTGCTTCCAGCGACCTGCAACCGCCACAGCTGGTACCGAACACCCGCTGAGGAACCTGATTGCCAGCGTCCCGGCGATCAAGCCTCGCAACGACGGTTATGAGGACCGCTCCCGCCATCGCGTGGAGCCATGATGCAACGCGCCGGATCTTCTGTCAATCTTTCGTCGTATGTTCGCTTCTCGTTCGCGATCTGTTCGCAGAACCACCGGGCTGATGCACAACCGACTGCTTCCACTGTCGCTACGCGTGACACTGTCGCGTGATCAATCGCGCACCGGCTTGCCGGTCGCCAGATCCAGCGTAAACTCGCGATCGTTCACAGTCATCGGAACGAACTGAGTTCCATTGAACGTGATGCCCACCGTGCGTGATCCCGCTCGGCCGGGACCGCGCGCCCCTTCGCGCGAATAATTCACGGTGCGGACGATCGTACCCGAAAGCGGCCAGGCATCATCCGCGAACGGATGCGGAATCACGAGATCGGTGATGACACCCGTGCTATTCATGACGTAGTTGCGCGAGCGGACGCGGTCGGGGTGACTCGTCCGGGAATGCGTCGAGCTTGCGGTCCCGCTCCAACTGCGCGTCGTCTCGGCGCCCTCGAGTCCCGAAACGGTGAGCGTGCGCTCCCGCGCGAATGTGGAGGTGAACGCCTCACGAGTCATGGATCCGTTCAGCGAGATGTTGAAAATCGCACTCGCGGTGGTGGCGGGATCGTACGCCGACTGCGGAGTTCCCGCGGCGTCGAAGAGCTGGTACGACCGGCTATGCGTGGCCGCGTTGTGCGTTGCGGTTGGGCATACGAATGTCGCACTGGCCGAATTGTAGGAGCAATCGTCGCTCCACGATCCGAACCGTGGCACCGGGCCATGAAGAGCGCCGAGCGCGCCCTGGTGATGGCGCATGGCGGCGAAGTCCTCGAACGTCTGGTCGCCGGCGACCGCCGCTACGTCGAAGGTTGCCAATTCAGCCGCATCGTCGCCCGGTTCGCTCGGGCCGTCGCCGCACGCGGCAAGCACCATCATCAGTGCGGCGGCGGTCGCCAGGCGAGGATAAGGGGTCCACATCATGAGACACCTGTGTGAAAGGGTGGTTCGATCAGTTCGGTGCATGCACTCCACCCCATTCGACGGTTCGACGGCGTGATTGTTAAGCACAGCCCGATCCGCTCTCCACCAACGGGCTCCCGTGATTCCCTCCAGGAACCGGGACCGCTCGCCATTCCCGCGACCAGAAACCACTCTTATTGAAGGCCCTCCGGAGAGTTCCTTCACGGCAGTCGCCACCTAACCACAGCCAATCTGCGTATCGGCGCAATCTACGGTTATCTGCAGTTGCCGCAGCAACAACGACTCCAGTGATTGGTATTCAACAGCAAATGGCGGAACGGCAAACCGCAGATTCGCGGATGCGGCTATGGAAGCCAGGAGAGCGTCTCGTCCTCAGAGCGTCGGATGCCTGAGGTGCCAATCGGTCGCGCTTTGATAGGCATGCGCGGCCGCGAGCAGCTCGCGCTCGCCGAACAGTTTCCCGAGGAAGGTCAGCGAGACAGGTGTCCCATCTTCCCGGAATCCATGCGGCAGAATCACCGCGGGGTGCCCTGTCAGATTCGTCGCGACCAGCTGCGACAGTCCACTCGCTCCGGTCGGCGTGACGATCACGTCCAGATCGCGGAACAGCGTATCCCACCGCTCGATCGCCGTGGTGCGGACGCGGTTGGCGTTGATGTAGTCCACCGCTGGAATGAACCGGGCCGTGCGGAAGGTATTCGACCAGTCGAACCGCCCCTGCTGCACCAGTTCCGCATCGCGGTTGCTGCGCGTCAGGTCATCGAACGCCGCCGCGGCTTCGGCAGTCAGGATGATACGCATGGCATCGTATTCGATATCCGGCAGCTCTACCGGGATGAGCCGCGCACCCTGCGCTCGCAGCACGGCGAGCGCGGCATCGTCGAACGGCTTGGTGGGATGGAGCTGTCGCTCGGCGTTGTCCGGATCAATGACCGGCAGGTCGAATGCAGCCTTTACGTAGCCGATGCGTAAAGCCTGCAGCCGAATGGTCGCGTCCCATGTGAACGGGGCGGCGATGCACGACTTGTCCAGGCCGTCGGGGCCGTGGATCGCGTCGAGCACCAGGGCGCAGTCCTCGGCGCTGCGGCAGATCGGGCCCAGCTTGTCCATCGTCCACGATAGTGCCATCGCGCCGGTTTTCGGCACGCGGCCGAATGAGGGCCGCAGGCCGGTGGTGCCGCACCGTGTTGACGGGGAAGAGATCGAGCCTAACGTTTCGCTGCCGATGCTGAATCCGACCAGCCCCGCCGCCGTTGCCGACGCCGGGCCGGCCGAAGATCCGCTGGAACCCTGGTCGAGCTTCCACGGATTCTTCGTCTGCCCGCCGTACCATCGGTCGCCTTGCGCCAGCTCGCCGAGGGTGAGCTTCGCAATGAGCACCGCACCCGCGGCATCGAGCCGCTGAACCACGGCCGCATCCTCATCGATGGTCTGATCGCGGTACGGCCCGGCACCCCACGTCGTGCGGTAGCCTTTCGTGGCCAGCAGATCCTTGGCACCCCACGGAATGCCGTGCAGCGACCCACGATAGTTGCCACGCGCCAGTTCGGCGTCCATCTCCCTTGCCTGACGAAGTGCGCGATCCGTGGTGAGCGAGACGACACATTCGAGTTTCGGATCGAGCCGTTCCAGCCGGCTGAGGTACATGCGGGTGAGCTGCTCCGACGTTACGCGCTTGGTGCGGATCAGTTCCGAGAGAACCGTCACCGGCGCGAAGGCCAGTTCCTCGAGCGATGCCGGAACGCGCGGCACAGTCACAGGTGAGCGTCTCATCGGTGGAGAGGCAGCCGGCAATGCCGTAGCGAGCGGCGCGTGCAGCGGACGAGGATCGAACACAATGGCCGGCGCCACGGAGTTGGCGAGTGGAATGGCGTGCAGCGCCTCAATCCGCCGAGCCTGCTGCTTGAGCCCGTCGACCATCATCTCCCGCTCGGCCTGGTCGAACTCCAACCCGGCCAGCTCGGCGGCGCAGGCGATCGATTCGCTCGTTATGTCGGCGCCGGTCGCAACCTGGCCCCAGAGTATGCCCGGAAGGAGGGTCGTACCGAGCCCGAGGCTGGTGAAGTAGCCCATGAACGCGCGGCGGTCGTGAACAAGGCTTTGCATGGTAGCGCTCCGTGATGGCGATCGATCGGGCTGTCAGACGGATGTTCGGCTCGGATTCAAAGGTGCGCAACCGCTAATATTGGGGAGTGCCGGAAGTGCGAAGTGCGAATTGCCATTGCGAAGTGCGTCCCGGACCCTCCACCTTGGCGGTCCCGACCCCGACCCTCGACCCTCGACCCTCGTCCCGCGACCCTCGACATCATGCCCAGACTACAACTCGCCGCCCTTTCCGCCGATGCCCGCGTTTGGATCTTCGCGAGCGACAGGCCTGTGAGCGATGAGGGGGCGGAGCAACTGCTGAAGCAGGTCGATGACTTCCTCGAGAAGTGGCACGCCCACGGCTCGCCGCTCACCTCGGCGCGCGACTGGCGCGATCGCCGTTTTCTCTTGATCGCCGCCGATGGAGAGGCCGCCTCCGGGTGTTCCATCGATGGGCTGTTCCGAACGCTCAAGAACGTCGGTGCAGAGATCGGAACCAACCTGGTGACCAGCGGCCTGATCTTCTACCGGGACGTCGCAGGTGAGGTGCAGTCGTCGACCCGCGCACGGTTCACCGAAGCGGCGTCGTCGGGCGCCGTCACGCCGCATACGTCGGTCTTCGACACCAGTCTGACTACTCTGGGTGACGTGCGCGACCGTTTCGAGCGGTCAGCAGGTGAATCGTGGCACGCGGCGCTTTTGCCCCTGACGCGTAGCTGACGGTTGGATCTCATGTTCTTTCAGCGATGGCCATTGCGCGGTCAAACCGCAGTTAGGGAGCCAGCCACTCATCGCGATGCTCGGCAACGAACCTTTCGTCGGTGAGATGCGGGTACCGTCGTACCACTCGATCCAGCTCCTCACCCTGCCCAGGCGATAGGCACTCGTCAGGATCCAGACACCAGGTGCCCTGCATCAATCCCTGGCGTCGCAGCACCTCGTGTACGCCGGGTATGCACCCGGCGAACCCGTGCCGTACATCGAACAATGCGCCATTCATGTCCGTAACTTCGGCCGCGCGCTCGAGTAACTCGGCCGGAACCGCGTCGAGTACGCGCGCACGACGGATCTCCTCGAAGAGTACCACCGCCGCTCTCGTCCATACCGCCCAGTGCCCCAGCAGCCCGCCGTGCATAACGAGCGGTGCGCCACCGCTCTCCGCCGGGAAACGGGCAAGCAGGTCGTGAACGATCGAGTCGTCGTTCCCGGTGTACAGCGCAACGTCGCGGCGGCCGGATTCCGCCACCGCACGAATCACATCCAGTGTTCTGTACCGGTCGAACGGAGCGATCTTGATCGCGACTGCCTGCTCGAGCTCGACGAACGCCCTCCAGAACGCATGATCGAGCACGCGGCCGCCCACTGCCGGCTGCAGGTAGAATCCGAACAACGGAATCACCTCGCCGACTGCCTTGCAGTGCGCGATCAAGTCGTCATTGGTAGCCGAGTTAGGCAGCGCGGCAAGACTGAGCAGTCCGGCATCGTAGCCAAGATCTCGTGCAGTGCGCGCTTCGCCTACCGCCTGCGTCGTCTCGCCAGTCACGCCGGCGATCATGGCGAAAGGGCGCGCCGCTTCGTTCAGCGTGGCGCGCACGGTGTCGGCGGCCAGCTCGAGCGCCGGTGCGTAGAGGCCGTGCTTCGGCTCGCGGATCGCGAACTGCGTCGTGTGGACACCTACGGCAGTGCCGCCGGCGCCTGACGCCAGATAGTAGCGCGTGATAGCCCGCTGAGAGCGCTCGTCGAGCCGGCGGTCGGCGGTCAACGCAAGTGGATGGGCAGGAATCACCTGTCCATCCAGCAGGTGCCGGCGCAGCTCGTCAGGCGTCACTTTCGAGACGGTCAGAATCCGCCATCGCGCGCCTGGAAGTTCGTAGGCTTGCCGAGAGTGGCGCCTCCGCGAGCGATCCACTCGGCCGTCCAGTCAATGAGCGTGCGGGCGGGAACACGCGGTGGGCCGAACAGCGCCATGGCGCGAGTTGCGTCGCTGAGCAGCGCGTCCGGCGCTTCCGTACCGACGAACTGCGGTGCGCGGCCGAGTCGCTCTCCGAGTGTAAGTGCAGCATCTCGAACGCTCAGCAGCTCCGGTCCGGCCACGTTGATCACGAAGGGCGGCTGGGCGGCGTGCGCAAGGGCGCTGAGCGCCATCGCGTTGGCATCGCCCTGCCAGATGACGTTCACGTATCCCATCGCAAGGTCGATCGGCGTTCCGTCCCGAACCGCGAGGGCGAGATCCGTGAGCACCCCATAACGCAGCGCGCTGGCGTAGTTGAGCCGGATCAGGGCGAGAGCGCCGCCGGACCGCTGGCAGTGGTACTCGAACATGCGCTCGCGTCCGAGACATGATTGTGCGTACTCGCCAACGGGCGCCGGA
>JBPCLX010000143.1:0-8899 GCA_051002815.1 Gemmatimonadaceae bacterium | reverse complement strand
GTCACGTGCCTCCAACCGAACTTCGCCCCCGTAGCGCGACGGAGATCATCGATGCCGCGTTCCAGATCCTGAAGCATCAATACGGCACCTTCGTCGTGCTCGCCGCGCTGGCATATCTGCCTTATATCGCCATTATGCTCGTGATCGGCGCCACTACGAGCGGCGCCTCCATGGATGCGCGGAACGAGGCTGCGCTGGGCGCGGGGCTGTTGGCCCTTCCGGTGGCCCTTATCTGGTTCCCGATCGCCGAGACGGCGGTGCTGGTTGGTGCCTCCGACGCCCTCCTGGGCAAGCAGGTCGACGCGGCCGCCGCGCTTCGAGTCGTACTGTCGCGATTCGGGAGTGTGCTCGGCGCGGCGATTCTCAAGGGACTCCTCGTGCTCATCGCGATGGTATTCTTCGTCGTACCCGGTGTAATCGTTTGGCTGGGACTGTTCGCAACCCCAGCAGTGGTGGTATACGAACGTCTGGGCGCTACCGAGTCGATCGGCCGGTCCTGGAATCTTGCCAAGGGCATGAAGGGAAAGGTGCTTGGCGTCATGCTCCTCGTTTACCTGATGGTACTCGCCGTTCAGCTGGCCGTTACCGTTATTGCCGCAACAGTGGGAGTGAATGAGATCACGGCTAACGTTGCGGCATCGGTACTGGTGATCTTCATTTATCCGCTCATCGGAATCGCGACCGCGCTGCTGTACTACGACGCCCGCATCCGCAAGGAAGGGTTCGACTTGCAGGTGCTTGCGGGTGAGCTGCGGGGTGGAACTTCCAACGAGCCTTACCCGGGCATGCGTTGACCCCGAGCGGACAAATCTCCGATTCCGCGATACGCGACACGCTCACAGCAGTTTTTGCCGGCCCGGATTTCACCAGCTTGGCGCGCGAAACGCTGTTCTCGCGCGTAATCCACTGGATAGGCGAGCTGCTGCGCGAGCTGCAGCGGCTCACCGGCGGATCGCGTCTGCTCTACTACACGGTGATGATTGCGGCGGTGCTGATGGTGGTTGGAATCATCGCTCGAACGGTGTATGTGGCGTACGCCGGAGGGGTGTTCGGTGGCGGTGGCGGCCGTCTGCTCACCGGGGCGGCGCGTCGTGGAGCGGCTGACCCCTGGGCGACCGCACAGCGTTTGGCGGCCGATGGCGATTATACGGCGGCGGCCCACGCCCTGTATAGCGCGGTACTTCTCAATGCCTCGCGAGAAGGCCTCGTAAGGCTACACGATGCCAAGACGATTGGAGACTACCTTCGGGAGATGCGCGCCCGGGCTTCAGCGAAGCTTCTTCAGACATTTCGCGAGTTCACTCGTGGTTACGAACATGTGGTTTACGGCGTAGGTCAATGCGATCGCGCGCGTTATGAGCGCCTTTACGGGCTGGCGAGCCAGATCGTGAGCGATGTCTAGACTGCTGCGCTGGCTGCTGACCCCCTGGTTCGTGCTCGGCTTGTTGCTGGTCGTCATCGTGGTGGCCGTCATGTTCACGCCGGTGCAGCCGATTGGGTATTCGTATCCACTCCTCACCACGCACGCCGCGGCTCACGGTGGGGCGATGGGCCTGTACCAGGCGGCCGACCGGCTAGGGTGGGAAGTCGAGCGTCTCGAGCGCCCGATGCGCCACGGCACCGACTCGTCCGCCGTGTACGCCGTGCTCGACGCTCCGGAGCCGCTTACCAGCAGCGACGTGAGTACCCTGCTGGGAGCCGTTGCGCGCGGCGCGGGGCTGCTTGCGGTGTTGTCGCGCAACTCGGCGCTTGGCGACTCGCTCGGGGTGAATGTCACCCGGTCTCGCAAAGAGCTGCCGGTGACGCTCGCCGGACCGCTGGCGAGTGCCCGCCGGTCGCAGCAAGCGACGCCTGACGAAACCAGGATGCCCGAGGCCAACACCGTACTGCGTTTCGAGGGCTCGCGTCGCGACATAGAGCGATTGCTGGAACTGCCCGGAGCCGTCGACTCCTCCGATATAACTACGCGCGATCCGGCTGATACATCCAGAGCGCCCGCCGTCGCCGCGGCATTGTCCTATGGGCGCGGTCGGGTGGTCGTAGTCTCCGACGCGTCCATTCTGCGCAACATCGAACTTCGCGACACGCATTCCGGCGTCATTGCCATTCGGTTGCTCGAAGCCGCAACTCCCCCCGGGGTGGAGCGGCTCGTCTTCGACGAATATCACTTCGGGTATGGCCAGCGGAGCACCTTTGCCGGTCTCGTCTGGCGTGCGCTGTTCGGCACGCGGCTCGGCCGCCTGACAGTTACCGTCGCTGTCGCCGCACTGGTTCTGCTGCTGGCGGTGGCTCCGCGAGCAATCAGGCCGCCGCCACGCGCGACGATCGAGCGCCGCTCGCCACTCGAGCACGTTGGGGCACTCGCCCGCGCGTACCAGACCATTGGCGCCTCGCAGACCGCCATGCGCAGGCTCGTGCGTGGTCTGCGACGACGGCATACACCGGCCGCCTCCAGCGTGCCTGACGAGGAATATCTCGAAGCGCTGGCCGCCCGCGACCCGCTCCTGACGAGCGACGTAGAAACGGTGCTCCACGCGCTCCGTAAGCCGGTGACGCCGGCCGAACTGTCTGAAGCCGCGCGCGTTCTCGAGCGCGTGGAGCATACCGTCTACCCTTCCTCAACACTCGCACGCACATGACTGCTATTCAGGCCCTGACGGCGGAGCAGGTGGCCGCCACGATGCGCAAAGTGCGCGATACCGTTGCGCAGCGCGTCATCGGGCAGGAAACCGCGATCGATGAGGTGCTGGTGGCGTTCCTTGCTCGGGGGCACGCCCTTATAGAAGGAGTGCCGGGGACGGCGAAGACGATGCTCGTTCGCGCACTCGCTGGCGCGCTCAACGCGCGCTTCGGGCGGATTCAATTCACCCCGGATCTCATGCCGTCGGACATTACGGGAATCACCATCCTTCGAGATGAGGGACGGCGTTCTGAGTTCATTCCCGGTCCGGTGTTCACCGACCTCCTGCTCGGCGATGAAATCAACCGCGCGCCGGCTAAGACCCAGGCGGCTCTTCTCGAGGCGATGGCCGAGCGGCAAGTCACCGTCGATGGCGCGGCGCGACCGCTGAGCGAGTTGTTCACCGTCATCGCTACCCAGAATCCTGTGGAATACGAGGGTACCTATCCTCTCCCCGAGGCGCAGCTCGACCGGTTTCTGCTGAAGATCCGTATCGGATATCCGTCCGTCGAGGCCGAGCTGCAAATGCTCGCCAACTACACGAACGGATTCGACGCGGAGCGGGCATCGGACGTCGTCCCACCCCCGGTACTGACGGAGGAGTCCTGTCGCGACATTCGCCAGGCAGTCGATGGCGTCAAGGTAACCGAGGAGGTGCGAGAGTACATCGCTGCGATCGTGCGTATGACTCGCGATGACACGAGCCTGACGCTCGGTGGCTCCCCACGCGCCACCGTTGCGCTGTTCAGGGCTGCGCGCGCCGCCGCGCTGCTCGCCGGCCGCGATTTCGTAACGCCTGACGATGTCAAGGAATTTGCGTTGCCCGTGTTGCGCCACCGCGTCGTGATCGCGCCTGAGCTCGAAGTCGAAGGGCGATCCGCCGACGACGTGCTCCTGGGCCTGCTCGCGCGCGTGCCGGCGCCGCAGTAACGACGCCGGCGGAGCGAGTGCGAGTTCTGCGCAGCCTGCCCTTCCCGTCGCGCCGCCTGGCCGCGGCACTCGCCGCGTGCGCGCTGCTCTGGCTCATTCCGGGCACAGTTGGACTGGTGCTCGCCTCAGCTGCTCTGCTCGTCGTGCTGTCGATGACGATCGTCGACGCCGTTCTGTTGCCGAACGCCATGGGAGTCGATGTGGTACGCAATCTCCCCGATAGTGTGGGGGTGGGCGACACGATCGAGGGCGAGTATGTCATCCGTTCGCGATGGCCACGTGAGATCCACATCGCGCTGTTCGATGAACCGGTCGCCGGCGTCGTCAGGCACGCGGAGCCTCCGTTCACCGCGACACTTCCGCCTGGCCGCGAGCGCGTGATTCCCCTCGAACTGGAGGGACGCAGTCGCGGTAGCTGGCCACTCGGCCCGATCGCCCTTAGCGTGCGTACGACACTCGGCGTCATGCAGCGCACGCTGTACTACCTCGAAGATGGTCCGGCCATCACGGTGACGCCCTCAGTCAGTGGCATCGCTCGCTACCGGCTGCTTACGCTGCAGCACCGCATGCGCGATCTGGGTATCCGCAGCACGCGTCGCCGCGGCGAGGGCACCACGTTCTCCCATCTGCGCGAGTATCAGCGAGGCGATGACCCGCGCCACATCGATTGGAAGGCCACCGCGCGACGGCGGCAGCTCATTTCGCGGCAGCACACGGTCGAGCAGGGGCAGACGATCATCATCGCCGTGGATCTGGGCCGAATGATGACACAGTTTGCCGGCCCGCTTCCTCGCCTGGAGTACGCGCTCAATTCCTCACTCGTGCTTGCCGACATCGTCGCCAGTTCCGGCGACCGGGTCGGCGTGATCGCTTTCGATGATGAGGTGCGAGCGTTCGTACCGCCAATGGGCGGCCCGGGCGCCGTGGCCCGGGTTCGGGAGGCACTGGTTCCCTTGCGCGCAAGCATGGTCGAGCCCGACTATGCGCTCGCATTTCGCACGTTGACCGCGCGGCACCGAAAGCGGTCGCTGATCGTGCTGTTCACCGACGTCATTGATGTGCGCGCGTCCCAGGCTCTCATTGCGCACACGACGCGCAGCGCGGCACGGCATCTCCCGCTGGTCGTGGCGCTTCGTAACGAGCAGCTGATAGCGGCCGCGGTTACCGGGTCAGGCGGCGCTACCGAATCGATATATGAACGGGCCGCCGCGGAAGAATTGCTGCAGGCGCGCGACGAGGCGCTGTTGCGTATGAGACGTGCGGGTGTATCGGTCCTGGACGTGCCGCCGGAAGCCATGACGGCAGCCGTCATCAACCGCTATCTGGAACTGAAGGCGCGCGCCTCACTATAGGCGAACCGTTCCGCCGGGACCCGCTCCGCTCCGTATCGACCTGACGAGAGGAACGCAACGAGTAGTACCGCGGTAAAAGCCGAAACGGCGAATTTCCATTCTATCGGCCAGACGAGCGGTGAGATGAATCCTTCGATTGCTCCAGCTACCACCAGCAGCATCGTCGCGCCCGCAATCAGCCGTATAGCGCGACGCCCCCTGACGACCATCGCTTCGCGCCGCGTAAGGCGACCCGGCAGCAGTATCGCCGCCGCCAGATGGAAGGCGCCCCCTCCGGCGACACAGATGGCGAACAGTTCCAGCACGCCGTGCGGTGCCACGAACGCCCAGATCAGGTGCCCCACCTCCATGCTCTCGAACAGTCCGACCGCGCCGCCAATCATCACTCCATTCGAGACGAGCAGAAGCACGGTGAGCACTCCCGCCGTCATTCCCGAAGCGAAAGCGGCGAACGTCACCTGAATGTTGTTGGTCGCCACACCCGTTGCGAGCAATGGGAGTGGAATCTCCTCATCCTTGGGGAGATACCCTTCCCCCATTGCCTCTCGCGCACGGGCGCTTTCAGCGCGCTCGACCATGCCGGCCGGCATCAACTCGTAGGCGAGGGGCGGTGACTGCACGATGGCAACGTAGGTAGCGAGCGCCGGTCCGAACAGCAGCAGCGCGGCCAGCGCGATCTGCTTCCACGACCGCCGAATCTCGAACGGCACGGCGCTGCTGACATATCGCCAGGCGGCCCGTCCCGGAGTTCCGCGCTGCCGGTAGAGGAGGTTGTGCCCCGCCGCGACGAGCCGGCTGAGCTGGTATACCGCATCGTGCTCGCGGCCGCCTGACGCGGTTCGCAGTCTGGCCAGATCGGTGGCGATCTCGCGATACCGCGATACGAACTCCGTCACATCGCGCTCGTGCATCGCCGAAAGCCCGGTGCGCTGAGCACTCGTCAGGCGCGCGGCAAAATCCTGCCAGCGTGCCGCGCCGCGCGCCACCAGCGCATGCTGCTCCCGCGCCGCTCCCCGGGCATCGCGCGCCGCCTCTCCGCGCGCCCGCGCCGCTCGCTCCTGTTCGTACAGGCGTACGAGCGCTGGACGCGGACTCTCCGCTTCAGGCAGGCGCCCGGCGAATCGTTCGGCCAGCTGGACCGATAGCGCCTCCCGGTGCACTGGATCGAGCGCCGCTCGCCGCTCCATGAAGCGATGCAGCAACGCGTACTCCTCCTCCGTGAGCGCAGAGGCGGCATGGTCCATCGTTCCCTCGCGATCGGCAGGAACGTGCACGTGCACGGGACGCAGATGCTCCCGCACGACGATGGTCCCGGCCGCCATGTCGCCCAGACGCTTTCCCGAGCGTGACATGACGGCGAACAGCAGGCCGATCAGGGCAGTGGGGAACGGCTGCATATCGAGCAGGCGTACCAGATTACGAACCGCTGAAGCCGCGAGGCTCACGGAGTATCCGCCGTCCTGTACGACCCGCAGACCGAGCATCCGCTTGCCCGGCGTTTGCCCGTCACGCAGGCCCTCAAACAGCACGTAGTAGCCCCAGGTGATGGCGAAGGACACGACCAGCCCTATCGCAAGCACCCACGACCCTTCCCCCAGATACACGAACCCCGGTGTGATCACCAGCAGCCCTACCGCCATGATCATGATGAGGATCAACGACAGATCGATGACCGCCGCGGTGGCCCGCGAGCCGATCCCGGCGATGGTCACCGAGACGTTCACCTGCTCGGGCGTTTCGATCTCCACAACCTGATCGAGCGATCTCGTCAGGCGGGTTGCTGTAGCGTCAGGCTGAACGCGCGTCAAACGGATTTTCCGGACAACGGCACCGCACCGTGCTCGACGACGGGGAAAAACAACTCGAACCGGGTGCCCTCGTCCGGCTTGCTGTGCACGGCAATGAACCCTCCGGCCTGGCGAACGATCGCGTAGACCGTTGCGAGCCCCAACCCTGTGCCGTGCCCCGAGGACTTCGTAGTAAAGAACGGCTCGAAGATGCGCTCTTTCGTTGATTCGTCCATCCCCTCACCGACGTCGGCCACCGTGAGCCGTACGTAGCTCTCGCCGGCATCAGGCTGTGCCAGAAGCAGATCCGCTGGTGCCTGGGCGGTGCCGCAACCGATCGTGATCGTGCCGCCCCTCGGCATCGCATCTCGCGCGTTTATGACCAGGTTCACCAGCACCTGTTCGAGCATCGTAGCATCGATCAGCACCTTGCACTCGCCAGAGCATTCGACCGCCAGCCGGGCCTCGCCGACCAGACGCTGCAGCATGCGGGTCGTTCCCCGCACCACCTCGGCCAGGTCCAGAACCGCGGGCGCGGCTGCCTGACGACTTCCGAAGCTGAGCAGCCGCTTCGTCAGTTGCGCGGCGCGACCCGTTACCAGATCGATCTCCGCCAGACCTTCGTTCATGGGGGAGTCCGACGCCGTATCCATCTGCAGCAGCTGGACGTTGCCCCTGATTGCCGTCAGCAGGTTGTTGAAGTCGTGAGCGATTCCCGCCGCCAGCCGCCCGAGTGCATCCATCTTTCGCGCTTCGTGCAGCTGAGCTTCCATCGCCCGCCATTCGGAAATGTCCCGCGAGTTCAGAACGATCCCGCCAACGAAAGGATCATCGGAAAGATTGCGGCACACGGAGAGCAGCCGCCGCCAGCCACCGTTCTTGTGGTGAAAGCGATACTCGACAGTCAACGTGTCGCGCTCGCCATCGATCACCTGATCCAGCATCGCCTGAACGGCTGCGATATCGTCGGGATGCACGAGCTCAAGCAGCCGCTTGCCCAGCAACTCGTCAGGTGCATAGCCGGCGATTCGCTCGTTCGACAGGCTGTCGAACAGGATCGTGCCATCAGGCGCGATTACCGTCAGCAGCTCGGCTGAGCATTCCATCAACCGGCGAAACATTTCGTGGGTGCGGCGACGCCCGCGGTCCGCCTTGACGATCTCCGTAGTATCGCTCACCACTACGACCGCGCCAGTGGTCTTGCCGTCTGGCGCGCTCAGCGGCGCCACCCTCGCGGAAACGAACCTCGGTTCCTCACTCGTTTTACCCTCGCGATCGAGCTGGCCCTCCCATGACAGGCTCTCCCCTGCCAACGCGCTCGACAACGCGCGGTCCAGATCCGGCATGGGCAGCACAGGCTCCAGCCGGGACGCGAGCTCGCCGACAGAGTCCCCGTGACTGTGTCCGGTCAGTCGAGCCATGCAAGGGTTCCAGATCCGGCAGCGACGCTCCGCGTCGAATACCGCTATACCTTCGCCGGAGACTCGGAGCAGTTCCGCCATCAGGTGGTCTGCATCGTCCGCCTGGGCGGCATAGCGGGCACGGTGCCATTCGATCTCGCCGCCTATCACTCCCGCAATATCCCCAAGCATGGCCTCGTGCTCGGGATCCCATTCGCGCTGGCGTCGATCGATGACCGCGAAGGCGCCGACGCGTTCCTCGCCAACGAGAATGGGCAGAGCCCAATACTCGAGCACGCCGAGCGTCGACAGGGAGACGCGCCCCCGGGCTGGCGCACGACGCCGATCCTCAGTGTTGCCGGCCGCGGTGATCACCTGATCGGCAAGCGCCCGGGCGAGCGGCAACCCGTCGAGCGACTCCCAGACCCCTGATTCCGCCAACCGAATGAGCCGAACGGTGCGGTCGGACCGATGAAGTGCAAGGATGGCAAGGGGCACTCGAAGCGCGCCGACGGCCAGCCTCAAGGCCTGATCGACCCCCCGTTGCGCGCGCGGATCGAGCTGGGCATCGAAATCGATGACCGGCGAAACCGAACGGATGGAGGGGTGCGCTGGAATCGAGGTCATTTCCTGCGAAAGGGGCAATGCTGAATGATTAGCATCCCAGGTAGGCTCGCGGAAGCATTGCGCCTACCGCTGCCCGACGCTCGAGTTTGCTGCGGAGTCACCTACTCCCCGAACGTAATATCA
>JBPCLX010000142.1:0-3108 GCA_051002815.1 Gemmatimonadaceae bacterium | reverse complement strand
ATGACGATGGCCCACGTCATTGCGCAGACGGGCAAGCCGGCGCTGGTGCTGTCGCACAACAAGACACTCGCAGCCCAGCTGTACGGGGAGCTCAAGGGGTTCTTCCCGCATAACGCAGTCGAGTACTTCATTTCGTACTACGACTACTACCAGCCCGAAGCGTACGTGCCGACCACCGACACGTACATCGAGAAGGATGCGTCGATCAACGACGACATCGACCGGCTGCGGCTCAGGGCTACCTCCAGCCTCATGGAGCGGGAGGACGTAATCATCGTCGCCACCGTCTCGGCGATCTACGGCCTCGGCGACCCGGCCTCGTATCGCGAGAAGATGGTCACTGTCGAGCGTGGTGAAACCATCCCCCGCGATGACATCCTCCGCCGGCTGGTGGACATCCAGTACTCGCGAAACGATGTGGCGCTGGAGCGTGGCACCTTCCGCGTACGCGGCGACACGGTGGAGATCCTGCCGGCCTACGAAGAGCAGGCGGTGAGGATCGAGATGTGGGGAGACCAGGTGGAGCGGATCACCAAGATCGAGCCGCTCACTGGCAAGGCGATTGCCACTCTGGAACGGGCGGCCATCTACCCGGCCAAGCACTTCGTGACGTCGCGGCCCACGCTCGAGCGCGCCGTGACCCTCATCCGCACCGAGCTCGCCGAGCGGCTGTCGGAACTGCGCGCGCAGGGGAAGCTGCTCGAGGCACAGCGGCTGGAATCGCGCACCAACTTCGACATCGAGATGATGCTCGAGATAGGCACCTGCGCCGGCATCGAGAACTACTCTCGCCATCTTTCGGGTCGTCATGCAGGGGAGCGCGCGGCGGTGCTGTTCGACTACTTCCCGGAGGACTTTCTGGTCGTCGTCGACGAATCGCACGTCACACTGCCGCAGATCGGTGGAATGTTCAACGGCGACCGCGCCCGGAAGCTCACGCTGGTGGACTACGGGTTCCGTCTGCCGAGCGCGCTCGATAACCGGCCGCTGATGTTCGACGAGTTTCTGAGCCTCACGCCAAAGGCGGTGTTCGTCACGGCGACGCCCGGCGAGCTGGAACTGCAGCTGTCCGAGGGGGTGGTGGTCGAACAGATCATCCGCCCCACCGGTCTGATAGACCCCGTGATCGACGTGCGGCCGGTGCGCGGCCAGGTCGACGACCTACTCAACGAGATCCGGGTGCGTGAGCGGCTCGGCGAGCGGGTGCTGGTCACCACCCTCACCAAGCGGATGGCGGAGGATCTCACCGACTACCTCCAGCAGATGGGGGTGCGGGTGCGGTACATGCACGCCGACATCGATGCGATCGAGCGGATGGAGATCGTGCGCGGGCTGCGGTTAGGCGAGTTCGACGTCCTGGTAGGGATCAACCTGCTGCGCGAGGGGCTGGATCTGCCGGAGGTTTCGCTGGTGGCCATTCTGGACGCGGACCAGGAAGGGTTTCTGCGGAGCGACCGGTCGCTCATCCAGACGGTGGGACGCGCGGCGCGGCACGTGTCGGGTACGGCGATCTTCTACGCCGACAGGATCACCGGGTCGATGAAGCGCGCAATGGACGAGACCGATCGCCGACGCGAGATCCAGGTGGCGCACAACCTGGAACACGGCATAACGCCGCGCAGCATCATCCGCGATGCCAACGAGGTGCGGTTCACCACGCGGGTAGCCGATGCACGGGTGGAGAAGGCCGGAGTAAAGCGGGTGAGCGAGCGGCCCGCCACCTTCGCGAGCGAGATGGACATCGTCGCCCGAATCGAAGAGGTGGAGGCGGCGATGAAAACCGCGGCACAGGAGCTGGACTTCGAGGCGGCGGCGACGCTTCGCGACGAGCTGTTCGAGCTCAAGACCCGGCTGGGCGACAAGCAGGGTGGCTCGGCGTCTCGCCGAGACCGTGCGGGAGCGGCGCCAGGCGGCGGCCGGTGACGCACCACGAGCTGCACCACCGGGTGCCTTCGCTCGCCGCGCACGGGCACATGGCGATGATCGAAGCGGAGCTCGTGCAGTGGGGTGAAGCGCTGGGGCGCGCGGCGCGGCCGCCGCTGACGGTGGCGTTGACCGGGGATCTGGGCGCGGGCAAGACTACGCTGGTCAAGGCGATCTGCCGTGGCGCCGGCGTCGAGGAGCCGGTGACCAGCCCCACCTTCGCTCTGGTGCACGAGTACACCGGCACGCTCGGCAAGGTGTACCACCTCGATCTGTACCGCCTTTCGACGCCTGACGAGCTGACCGCCATCGGTTGGGACGACCTGATGAGCGCGTCCGCGCTGCTGCTCGTCGAATGGGCGGATCGGGCCGGCGACCGGCTGCCGGCCGACATCGTGCATATCGCGCTGGAGCACGTGGAGGGAGACCCGGAGCGCCGGATTCTCATGGCGGGGTGACGGAGGAGCTCACGCTCGCAATCGAGTCCTCCACCTACCTTGCAAGCTGCGCACTCTTCGTCGGGAAGGAAGCGACACCTGACGCCGAGCACGAGGTGCCGACGCGTGGCGCGGCCGGCGAGCGGCTGCTGCCGGCGGTCGCCGGAATGCTGGGCGAGCTGGGGATATCACCGCTCGAGCTGACACGGGTGGTGTGCGGCGCCGGCCCGGGGAGCTTCACCAGCCTTCGCGTCGGAGCGTCACTTGCCAAGGGGTTCGCCTGGTCGGCTGGAGTACCGCTGCTCTCCATGCCTTCACTTCCATTGCTGGTGCTGAGCGGAAGAGTGGCGCAGCAGGAAGGCAGGTACCTGGCGGTAATGGATGCCATGCGCGACGAACGGTTCGCCCAGGGAATCGAGATTCGGGCGGACGGCAGCCTGGCGACAATCACAGCGCCGATGCGCATCGGAGTGGCCGAGATGGCGGAGTGGGCGACCCGGTTGAATGCCCGGACGATGGGACCGGCGACCGGCGTCGAGATCGTCAGGCACCCCCATGCCAGAGGGGCATTTCAGCTGCCTGGCGAGTTGCTGCACGAAGTGGACGTGGCCGGCTGGGAGCCCGAGTACGGGCGGTTGGCGGAGGCGCAGGTCAAGTGGGAGGCGGTGCACGGCAGGAAGCTCGGGGGAGCGTAATCTGCCGGAGGGCGGGAGAAATGCGGGAAATGGGAAAAGGGAAATGGGAAACG
>JBPCLX010000141.1:0-4606 GCA_051002815.1 Gemmatimonadaceae bacterium | reverse complement strand
CCCGGCTGGAGACGGAGATGTATCTCGTCACCATCGGTACGTCGCCCTCGCTCAACCTTCGTAAGGCAGTGGAGCGGGCGGGTTACAAGGTGCGAGAGCTGGTGCTCGAGCCGCTGGCAAGCGCCCTCAGTGTGCTCACCGAGGACGAGAAGGAGCTGGGCGTCGGCCTGCTCGAGATGGGGGCCGCCACCACCGACCTGGCAATCTTCCAGGAAGGGAAGATCCGCCATCTTGCGACGGTGAACTATGGCGGCGCACACGTCACCAGCGACATCGTCCATGGGCTAGGCGTGACGCAGACCGATGCCGAGTCGCTCAAGGAGCGATTCGGCTGCGCATATGAGCCGATGGTGGATCCCCAGGAGGTCATCAGGCTGCCGAGCACCGTTGCTCAGGGCGACCGTCAGATTCCGCGCGAGCTCATGGCGCACATAATCCACCAGCGCATCGACGAGATATTCGATCTGGTGCAGCAGGAGATTACCAAGGCGGGTTACCCCGGCCGGCTCAGCGCGGGACTCGTCATAACCGGGGGCGCGTCAGAGATTCAGGGCGCTCTGGAGCTCGCCAGCGATGTATTCGGGGTCGGTGTGCGGCACGGTTCGCCGGCGGAGACCGTCAGCGGACTCAGCGACGCGGTGGAATCCGCCCGCTTCTCCACCGTGGTGGGGCTGGCGCAGTACGGTGCCCATCGCCTTGCTCTTGGCGCCAGCGGCAGCGCCTCCAAGAGAATGAAGGTCTCTACGCCGGGAATGGACCGGATCGCCCAGCGTGTGAAGCTGTGGCTGCAGGACTTCTTTTGAGGGATGCGCGACGCGCGACACGCGATGCGGGAGGTTGAGGCGCGTTTCGGGGGCATAACCCGCGCCCCTCATCGCGCGTCGCGCCTCCCGCGACCGGATGTGGATAGCTGGGGAAAGATGGTGGCTCTTTCGGCGAGAAGCGTTATATTGGGAGCGAGTTTCCCCGGTAACATCCCGCTCACCTTTTAGAGTGGAGCCCCTCTCCCAATGATCTTCGAGTTCGAAGAGTCCGCGCACCAGGGTGCTCGGATGAAGGTCGTCGGCGTCGGTGGGGGCGGCGGCAACGCGGTCAACCGAATGATCGACGAACGCCTCGAGGGCGTTGAGTTCATTTCGGTGAACACGGATGCGCAGGCGCTGCTCAACTCGAAGTCGGATATCAAGGTTCAGATCGGCAAAAAGCTCACGCGCGGGCTTGGTGCCGGAGCGCGTCCGGAGATCGGACGCCAGGCGATGGAGGAGAACCGGGACGAGGTGGGGAAGACCCTCGTCAAGGCGGATCTCGTCTTCGTCACGTGCGGCATGGGCGGGGGCACCGGCACGGGCGCGGCGCCCGTGATCTGTCAGGTGGCGCGCGAGGAAGGTGCGCTCACCGTGGGCATCGTGACCAAGCCGTTCCTGTTCGAGGGGCGAAAGCGCATGCGCCAGGCGGAGCTGGGCATCGCCGAGATGCGCAAGTTCGTCGATACGATGATCGTCGTTCCTAACGAGCGTCTGCTGGCGGTCGTCGGGAAGGGAATTTCCTTCCAGGACGCCCTCAAGAAGGCCGACGAGGTGCTGCTGCACGCCACGCAGGGCATCTCCAATCTCATCAGCGTCACCGGTCTGGTGAACGTCGACTTCGCCGACGTGCGCACCGTTATGCAGAACGGCGGTTCGGCGTTGATGGGCACCGGGATCGGTCGGGGGGAGAACCGGGCGATGGAGGCGGCGCAGCAGGCAATCGCCAGCCCTCTCCTCGACAATGTGTCGATTTCAGGAGCGACCGGCGTGCTGGTGAATATCACCGGCGGCAACGATTTGACGCTCGGCGAGGTCCATCAGGTGAACGAGATCGTGCACGACGCGGTAGGCGACGACGCCGAGATCATCTTCGGAGCGGTCAATGAGCCGGCGATGCAGGGCGAGATCCGGGTGACGGTAATCGCCACCGGTTTCGACCGCGGCACGGAGGCGGTGCATGGAGGACGGCTTGCGGATTCGATGTCCGGGATGAAGAATCCCTCGGTGATACCATTCTCACGATCCGCTCGTCCTTCCATGGGTGTCACACGACAGCCGGCGAATGAGGTTCCCCGCCGGCCCGTCGCACCGCCCGTCGAACGTCCGCAGCAGGATCTCACGGACATGGAAATCCCGACGTTTATTCGGAGACAGATGGATTGAAACTGCCAAATCCCGGATTTCGGGGGCTCAAGAGTGCACTGGCGATCGCCGCGGTCGCCACCCTCACCTTTGCCGCCTTCGAGCTCCGCTCCCCCGCCGGTTCCCCCGCCGATAAGCAGCCCCCCCTCCCAGCCTCCCTGGATTCCGTCATAGTCACGATGGCGCAGCGTTTCGACACGCTGCGTTCGGGCGAGACGCTTTCCGGACTGCTGGGTCGCTCTGGGCTCGATGTTCGCGAATCCTCCGCAATGATGGCGGCAGCCAGCATCCTCGACATGCGCCGGCTACCGGTAGGAATGCCGGTTACCTACACGTCAGTCGCCATCGACAGCGTTCCTTCGGAGGTCGTCTTTCAGCTGGCGATCGATCGCATGCTGCACCTGCGCCGCAGCGCCGAAGGTTGGGCGTCAGAGGAGATCAACATTCCCTGGACGACCGACACGATCGTTATCGAAGGTGAGATCTCCTCCTCGCTTTACGAAGCGGTTGCGCAAGCCGGGGATGTCCTGCCGGAGCGCGCCCGCGCCGAGCTGGCCTGGGCACTGGCTGACATTTACGAGTACCGCCTGGACATGAGCCGCGACCTGCGCGTTGGAGATCGCTTCCGCGTGCTGACGGAGCGCTCACTCGGACCGGCTGGAACCGTAAGAGTGGGTAACGTCCTCGCCGCCCGGTTCATGGCCTCGGGCAAGGACATCGAGGCGATCCGCTACGCAAGGGACGAAAAGACGCGCGCTCGCTACTACGACGCGGAAGGCCGGTCGTTGCACACGGGCTTTCTCCGGGCGCCGCTGGCTTTCCGCCGAATCTCGAGCGTGTTCGGACGGCGGAAGCATCCGGTTCTCGGAACCTGGCGCGCGCACAAGGGAACGGACTACGCCGCGAACTCAGGCACGCCGGTGCGGACCGTGGGCGATGGTGTGGTGATTTTCGCCGGCGTACGCGGCGGATATGGAAACACCGTAGAAGTGCGCCACCCCAACGGCTTCGTGTCGCGCTACGGCCATCTCCGCGGCTTCGCGCGCGGTGCACGAAAGGGCCAGCGGGTGAGCATTGCGCAGACCATCGGATACGTGGGTTCCACGGGACTCGCCACCGGACCGCACCTGCACGTCGAGGTGCTGGTGAATGGTGTACAGCGCGATCCTCGTAAGGCTCTTGCCTCCCGCAGCGCCGAGCCGATCCCCTCTGCCGATCGCGTCGCGTTCGAGGTTCTGCGCGCGCAGCTCGTGGCCACAATGGATTCCGGGACGGATGTGCAGCGGCTGGCGATGAGGTAGGGAGCGGGACGCGGGGAGCGGGGAGCGGGGAGCGGGAAAAGGGAAAAGCGTTCGGTCGTTCCCGCATCCCGCTTCCCGCATCCCGCTTCCCGCCCTAGACTTCCCGCATGCTCACATGGCTCCTCGCGGCGCTCCTCGGCGCCGCGATTTCGTTTCTGATGTATGGGTTGCGCGAACGGGTCGGGATCGTTCGGGCGCTCCCCCCCATCGCCCTGCGGGCATTGGCGCTCACCGTGCTGATTGCGCTGGTGCTGAACGCCACCGCTGGGGGGGCCAGGGAGCCCGATCCGTTGGTCGCGCTCGATGTGTCGCGCAGCTGGCTCCGGGGCGGCGGCCGCGGGTGGGAGCAGGCGAAGGATCACGTTCGCGGGCTCGCTGCCGATTCGCTGCTGGTGCTGGGTGATTCCGTGCGACAGCGGTCGCTTCCCGAAGCGCCTGACGACAACGCGTCCCGAGTCGCACCGCTGGTCGAGCGCGCCCTGGCCGCCGGACGGCCCGTCATTCTCGTCACCGATGGCGAGATAGAGGATGCGAGCGCCCTCGGCGCCCTGCCGCGTGGCTCGCGGATCGATGTGCTGGAGCGGACGGATACCGCCGACGCGGGGGTCGTCGAACTCGACGCTCCGCGTGCGGTGGTGAGCGGCGACACGGTGGAAATTGCCGCCACCGTGCGAGCGGGGATGGGCGGAAGTACCGCGCGATCGCTCGCCTTCTCCACGAATGGCCGAGAGATCGCCCATGTCGCTGTTGACTCGCTACCGGGCGGCGCCGAACGGCGCGTCGTGGTACGCGCACCGATTTCCGGTGCCGAAGGACCGGTGCTGCTGCTCGCCGTGCTCGATGGCGGCGACGCCGAGGCATCCAACGATACGTTAGGCATGGCGGTCGATGTAGCGCGAGCGGCCGGCGCGGTGCTGGTATCGACGAGTCCCGACCAGGACTCCCGGTTCATGGTCGCCGTGTTGCGGGGCGCCGTCTCGCTACCGACGCGGGCGTACTATCGGGTGGCTCCGGGACAGTGGCGGATCGAAGGGGCGTTGTCGCGTGTTCCGGAGGCGGAGGTGCGGCGCGCGATGCGCGAAGCCCCGCTGGTCGCGCTGCATGGGGACACGGCAATCTTCGGCGCGCCGCGCGCCG